>JAAZZC010000134.1 GCA_014239335.1 Verrucomicrobiales bacterium | reverse complement strand
TTAAAAAAAGAACGGTAGCCAAAGCAGCTCCGTAGCCCATTCTATAATTAAAAATTGCCTGTTCTACCATTTCATAGGCGAGTACGGTTGTACTACCCCACGGACCGCCCTGGGTCATAATGGCGACCAGGTCAAAACTACGTAAGGCGCCCAGCACTGAAACTACTACTGCGATGAATGTAGCTGGCCTCAATTGTGGAAGGATAATGTTCCAGAACATGGCCCAGCCGCTTGCTCCGTCAATTCTTGCAGACTCTATAATTTCTTTGTTCAGGGCGGCTAGTCCTGCTAGGTATAAAATTAGGCAATAAGCAATCTGAGGCCACATAGCGGCCGCGATGATACCGAAATTAGCAAGATTCTCATCTGATAGCAAAGCCAGGGGTTGGAGTCCAAATAATTCAAGAAAGGAATCGAGTAGGCCGTATTTAGGATTGTAAAACCATGAAAAGATAAGCCCCACTACCACTGGGCTGATGACAAACGGAAAAAAGAATAGCGACTTTGCATATTTTATTTCAGAGAGGTCCTGATTGAGAAAAAGCCCCAGAGCGAGACTGAGAGGAGGTGCCAGAAGAAAAAAAACAAGCCATAAAAGGTTGTTCAAGATTGCAGTATGAACTCTGTCGTCATCCCACATTTCAACGTAATTACCAATTCCGACCCAAATCATCTCCCCAACGCCATCCCACTCGAAAAAACTTATCCAGAGGCTAGAGAAAATCGGATGGAGAACATACACCGCAAAAAAAAGCATTGCGGGAGCCAGAAAAAAGACCGGAGCCAACTTAAGCTGGTTCCGATCCCAATAATTTGCTTGCATGGAAAAGGTGGGCAGGGGAATCCTGCCCAATTAAGAGATTACTTCTTGAAAATACGCTTACGCACTTTTTCAATACGCTTGCGGATTTGTTTTTCACGATCTGGTTTTACCATAAATTCCTGAAATCCTTTCATGCCTTCCTTTGCCATTTCAGGAGTGGTATCACGATCATAAAACTGAGCTAAACCAGCAGACTCACTGAGCACCTTGAAACCAATTTTCAAGAACTCATCAGTTGGTGTTGGAGACTGATTATTGGCAGGCAACATACCAGCCTGCGCCGCTATTATTCCTTGAATATCAGCTCTTGCAAAGAATGCAAGGAATTTTTTTGCATCTGTCTTATTTTTTGCACGGGAAGGGATGTGCATCGAATCAGTCGGAGCATCCTCATAAGTGCGGACACTACCATCAATAACTGGGAATTGAAAGTATCCGATTTTACCATCTAGCCCGGCTTTGACAAGATCTGGCACGACGAAGTTACCCATGAGGTACATAGCTGCATCACCGTTGATCATAGGTGCCTGACCCTCCTGCCATGAATAAGATGCATGGTTTTTAATGTAATACCCCTTACGCGCCAGGTCTCCCCAAATATCAAAGACCTTATCCAGACGTTTGTCTTCATATGAGATATTTCCATCCATAAGGGCCATGTGGAAGTCGTAACCATTGACACGCAAATTCAGAAAATCAAACCATCCGGCTGCAGTCCAGAGATACTTTGTGCCGATGGTGAATGGAGTGATTCCATTCTTCTTGAGGGTTTCAGAAATGTGCATCAGATCTCCCATACTCCTTGGTTCTCCAAGTCCGTACTTTGCGAATATATCCTTGCGATAATAGAATCCCCACTGGTAGTAGGTCGTTGGAACTCCCCACTGCTTGCCATCCAAAGTAACTGTGGAGCGAGCCGAGGACAATTTAGCATGAAGGTCGTGCTTGTTCCAGACATCGCTGACGTCCTCGAAGAGACCCTGATCTACAAAGAACTTCATCCTGTTTCCTGAGAACCAATTCACAACGTCGGGTGGCTCCGCCTGCAGAAAGTTGCGGATCGCCGTCTTGTATGCTTCATGGTCGTAAATAGTCATTTTAACCTTGATGCCAGGATTTTCCTTTTCAAACATCGGAATGATCCGCTCTTTCCAGAGCTTATGGACATCTGGATTCGAACTGTTGTTTGTAACGTTAATTGTACCTGCAATTGCTGTCGTCACAAAAAACAAGGCAGTTGCCATAATGCTAATGAATAATTTCATTTTTTACTCCTTTAGATTAAGAACTAGCAGAAAAATATCGCTATGAAAACAATCCAGTACATGTGGTTTATCTCCATAACAACATACTGTGATGAGGTTATTCCCACCACCGAAGACACACTATAACATTTTTTTTTACCATTGCAAACGAATTTGAATCCGATAAAGATTTTTCTCAATTTAATTTTGGAATCATTCCTCCATGAGCTTCCAAAAGATCGTCAACAAGATGCCAAATCTCATCCACCGACAGTTCAGCTGCAGTATGTGGATCAAGCATCGCGGCATGGTAGACATGTTCCTTTTTTCCTGATAGGGCAGCTTCGACAGTTAATTGCTGGACGTTAATGTTTGTCATCATCAATGCTGCTAGCTGCGGAGGGAGACTTCCGACCCTAACGGGCTGGATGCCGTTCCTATTGATGAGACAAGGCACCTCCACACTGATATTGCCTGGTAGATTATCAATCAGATCATTATTGCCGACATTGCCGTTTATGGTCACCTCCTTATCATTCTCCAGTCCGTTGATGATTGAAGCTGCATATTCATGGCTCTGACAAACTTCCATTGTCCGATTTTCGTCTTCAAGTTTGACCTTCTGTTCGTCCCATTCGGAGATCTGTTTTTCACATTGTGTAATGTATTCATCCAGCGGAATATTGAACTCATCGATCAGATCCGGACGGTCTCTTTTGATGAACCAGGGAGTGTATTCCGAGAAGTGTTCACTTGATTCAGTGACGAAAAAACCCAGTCGTTTGAGCATTTCGTATCGTACCCGGTTGTCTTCCGGCATCCCCCCTTTCTCAGCAATTTCCCTGAG
>JAAZZC010000186.1 GCA_014239335.1 Verrucomicrobiales bacterium | reverse complement strand
CTGTCTAACAATACTACTAGAATTATTACTTATTGTTACCTAACTACTCATTAATAAATGTTACGCTCATTCTTACTCATTACCGCAACGATCATCTTGAGCTCGGCAATCAAAAGTGCTGAACCACGTGCCTTCAATTCCCTGGTCGCCGTCGTCAATGGTCAAGTCATCACAGAGTCAGAAGTTCAACAGGCGACGTCCAATACTAGGCAAATAATAATCCGCTCTCAACCTGCTGGAGCCGAACGTGACAAGATGCTAAAATCTTTACGCGAAAATGCATTGGATAGCCTCATAGAGAGAGAGCTCATACTCTCTGAATTTGTGAAATTGGGAGCAGAAATAAAAAGCACCATTGTTGATCAAGACATTGAGAAAATAATTGAAAGAGAACCCTTCAAAGGAAATCGAGATAAATTTATTGAAGATCTCAGGAAAACTGGAATGACAATGAAAAGATTCCGAGACATGCGACAAAAAATTATTGCTGTGGAAATGATGCGTTCTAGGCAAGCAAAGGGCATTTCCGTAGTAACACCTCAAAAATTAACCGAAACATATCAACAGCATAAGGATAAATTTAGAGAAGAAACGTTTGCAAGAATACGAACCATAATGATTCCAAAAGCGACAAAAGATCCAACTATCAAATTAGACGATCAAAGGAAACTCATTACAGAAATCCGAGAGAAGACAATAAAGGGTGTAGACTTTGCAGAATTAGCAAAAGAACACTCGAAAGACAGTGTATCGGATTCAGGCGGGGACCGAGGAATTATAGGAGAGAAGAGCATTAAATTACGAAACGATTTGAAAATCGCTGCTTTCGCACTCGACTCCGGTAAAGTCAGTGAGGTGCTCGAAGACAATTACGCATTTTACCTTCTCAAGTCAGAAGATAAAAAGCGCGGACAAAACAAATCTTTAAATGACCCTACAGTCCGTGACGAAGTAAACAAATTAGCATTATTAGACCTAAGGAAATCCGCATATGAAAGGTGGATTACCAAATTAAAAAAGACAGCCTCGATCCGTCAATTCGATAGCAAAGGCAAACTAATTACTAAATTTCAAAAGCCCACATCCGAGTAAACATCTAAGTCATAAACCCTTTACGAAGGACAATTAAATCAATTGGCATTTCGACGCTTGTCTAAAAAAAGACAAGAGAACCTTAATAGTGTATCATAAATACACATACTTTACTGGCCATTATACCAAAATAACGAGAATATATTGATCCCGTGACCGATAAAGAAATCATAGCTAAATGGAAGAATGAAACAGCCCCGCTGCTACCCGTACTGCATGCATTTCATGATAGAGACGATTACATATCTGAAGATTCAATCAGAACCATAAGCACTGAGCTCAAAATACCTGTGGCTGAACTCTTTGCTACGATAAGTTTCTACCACCATTTCTCTAGAGAACTTCCAGGCAAGCAAGCTCCTCGAGTCTGTACAGGTAATGTATGTTGTTTGAATGGCGGAACAGAATTACTTGAAGAATTAAAATCTGAAGGAGCCACCCCAATGCCCTGCGCTGGTCGTTGCGATGAAATGGTGCCCGTAATTAAAGGGAGTCAGGTACTCGTGGGCAAGAACTCAACATCACTCAAATGCCGCACGTCTCCACTCCCAATACCAAATCCAGGAAATTCAGAAGAATGTATTTTCCGATACATTAGAGAAGAGAATCGATCCACATTAGATGGCTACCAGAAAAATCATGGCTATACGGCTCTGCGCCAAGCAATTGAATCTTCCACAGAAAACATTCGAGACATCATAACAGAATCCAAATTAGCAGGTCGTGGAGGGGCTGGATTCCCAACAGGGTTAAAATGGAAATCAGTTGCTGAAGCAAATGGCACACCAAAAACTATCGTCTGCAATGCAGATGAAGGAGAACCTGGTTGCTTCAAGGACAGAGCCATTATGGATCATGACCCTCACTCACTCATAGAAGGCATGACCATTGCCGCTTATTCCACTGGCTCAAATCGTGGATTCATTTACTTGCGTTATGAGTACCCCGAGACTGAGGAAATACTTCAAAAGGCAATAGATGAAGCCATCCAAAATAAATTACTAGGAAAAGGAATCCTTGGAGTCGAAGGTTTTGATTTTGACCTACAGATTCGCAGAGGCGCAGGAGCTTACATATGTGGTGAAGAAGGATCACTTCTAAATAGTTTAGAAGGGAAACATCCTTTCCCTCGCAACAAGCCCCCGTTCCCAGTCACTCATGGATTTGAAAACCTGCCGACAGTAGTAAATAATGTTGAAACTCTGGCTTCAGTTCCTCCCATTCTAAGAAAAGGCCCTGACTGGTATAAATCTCTAGGAATCGGAGATCACGCTGGAACAAAAATCATTTCTCTTTCAGGTGATATAAATAGACCAGGAAACTACGAAGTTCCTTTTGGATTACCACTTAAAACATTATTGCATGACTGGGCCGAAGGCGCACCAGAAGGAAAGGAAATTAGGGCCGTCACAATGGCAGGACTGAGCGGCGGATTCTTATCTAAAGAGGATCTAGAAGTGACCCTTGATGAACCATCGATCAAGAGCAAGGGGTCTTTCCTTGGAGCAGGTGGAATTATCGTTTTTGATAACAGTCGTGACATGGTGAAAGTCGCTCACAGCGCAATGGAATTTTTCTCACATGAGTCCTGCGGAAAATGCTTCCCTTGCCGAATAGGCACCCAAAGACTCAAGGAAAGGCTAAGCGAAGAAGATTCTGGACTCGACGCACTTAATTGGGTTAAAGAAGTAGATGAAATTGGTGAAGTAATGAAAGCCACGAGCGCATGCGGACTTGGAATAGCGGCCCCCAACGTTACTGACAGCCTTCAGAAATACTTTCCAGAAGCTATTAATGATCACATAAATAAATAATTCGGCTGATATAAACCAAATTTGATTTCATTAACGCTTTAATTAATAACCAAAGATAAGAAATCGGATAGCCTCAGAGAGAAAAGAACCTCAACAATAATACTAAAGACATGATAAATAAAACCATCCTTGCTTCTGCAGCATTCATATTCTCAGTGCCAATGAGCATACTTGCAGAATCTGCGAGTGAAATAATCGAAAAACATACAAAGCAAGCAGCCGAATCAATCGAGGCTTACTTGCAAAAGAATACAAAGGCTACTGATGCTAACGAAGCAACTGATTTCCTTATAGAGTCATATGCCAGGCTTAAAATGACAGAACGCCAAGCAGAACTACTCGGTGGAAAATACAAAAATCTTGCTAAAGGATCTGACCTTGTTCCTCAAGAATTTTTCGGAGTCTTCCAGGAACTGTTTGCACTTCACATGGCATCTGGAGCAAAGGACAAAGCAAAAACTGCATTATCATCAGCAAAAAAAGATATACAAGGGCATCCACAGGCCGAGCGCTTCGAACAATTTCTTGACCAGTTAGGAGGAGAGCTAAATAGGCCAGGAGTTGGTGATGTGATGGAGCTAAAATTCACTAGCTTAGCAGGCAAAGAAATTGACCTTGCAAACATGAAAGGAAAAGTAGTACTAATTGATTTTTGGGCTACTTGGTGCGGGCCTTGCATCGCAGAATTACCAAATGTTCTCAAAGCTTATGAAGCCTATAATGACAAGGGCTTTGAGATTATTGGTATTTCACTAGATAACGCCAAGGATGAAGCAAAGCTAAAATCATTTGTTAAAGATAAAAACATGCCTTGGCCACAAGCTTTTGATGGGAAAGGTTGGGGTAACGCTCTAGCAAAGAAATATGGAATAACATCTATTCCTGCCACTTTCTTGGTAGGCACAGACGGAAAAATTGTGTCCTCTAATTTACGAGGCCCTGCCCTCAGTTCAGCAGTAAAAAAAGAACTCGGTCTTTAAATTCTAGAGCCATCTACTTTATTATTGTTATTTTAAGAACGACCGACTGTTCAGGTCGGTCGTTTTTTACTCTATAATAACTGTTTCTATCGCAATTAAATAAGACATTGTTTAATTTTAAAATAAATTTAATAATTATTAATTAAATTTTAAAATTTGATACCAATTTAGCGTTTTCCATGGTTAATTACTAGCCCTCCCTCAAATGATTTCCGCTAAAGATGTTCCTGCGAATGCACGGATACTAACAGTATCTGTTGATGGAGAACTTGTAGAATTAAGGGACGGCGAAACAATATACGAAGTTACTAACAGTTGCAGTCGTGAGGTCCCTACTCTCTGCTACGATCCAAGACTCGAAGCGTTTGGGTCTTGTCGGCTATGCGTAGTCGAAGTTGAAGGCATTAAAAATCCGGTCGCTTCTTGTACTACCAAAGCCACAGACGGAATGGTCATTAAGACCAGGACCACCGCTATTGAGCAATACAGGAAAACACTTCTTGAAATGGTTGCCAGTGAGAACCGCAACATAGACGTTGATCCATTATCTGGTTACGCAAGCCAAGAACTTGGTAACCTTATGGAAAGATATGAGGCTAGAACTGACAGGTTCTGCGGGAAAAAAAGCGGGGAAACCAATCAAGATGATAAGAATCCTTTCATATTACGTGATTACGATAACTGTATTTCATGTTACCGCTGCGTGAGGGTCTGTGCAGAACAAGAAGGAGATCATGCAATCAATATTATTAATCGAGGTTTTGAAACTCAAATTTCAACTGAATTTGGAAATGATCTTCGTGACTCTCAATGCACTTTTTGTGGCCAGTGCGTTCAAACCTGCCCCACCGGAGCTCTCTCTGACAAGAAAGCACTCCGGGCCAAAGATTTACCTGAAGAAATAAAAAAGACAAGATCAGTTTGCCCATACTGTGGCGTAGGCTGCACCGTAGACATACTTAGCAAAGGTGATCGAGTTGTAGGAATACAGCCAGCCATGGATGGACCGGCTAATGAAGGCGCTCTATGCATTAAAGGACAATACGCTTTTGATTTTGTACATCATCCTGACAGACTCCAAAAACCTTTGATAAGACAAAAAGATGGAAATTTCAAAGAGTCTGATTGGGATGAGGCTTTAGATGCAGCTGCAAAAGGCTTTAAAAAAGTACTAGAAGAAAATGGAAGACGATCAGTTTATGGAATCGCATCTGGTCGAGCCCCTCACGAGGCTGCCTACACAATGCAAAAATTTATTCGATCCAATTTCGGCACTAATTATATAGATAACTGTAGTCGAAGTTGACACGCTCCCACTGTCGCCGGTCTGGCGGCCACCATCGGAAGAGGAGCAATGAGCAACCCGCTCATTGATATGGAATACCCTGAAGTCATCTTCGCCATTGGAACAAACATGACAGAATGTCACCCAGTAGCCGCGACTCGACTCAAAAAAGCAGTTTCTCGTGGAGCCAAGATGGTCGTTGTTGATCCCCGAGAAACTCGATTAGCTAAGATAGCTGATCTTCACCTCAGAATCAGAGTCGGATCAGATGTTGCTCTGCTCCTCGCAATGGCTCACGTCATCGCCCGAGAAGAGCTCATTAATACAGAATTCATCGAATCCAGAACATCGGGATCTAAGGAATTTCTTAATCACGTAAAAGATTTCACTCCTGAATGGGCATCTAGCATCTGTGAAGTTCCTGCAGAACAAATAGAACAAGCCGCATTATGGTTCGGAGAAGGTAAACCATCAGCCATTTATTATACTTTAGGTATCACAGAACATATCTGTGGAGTAGATAATGTTCAGTCACTCTGCAACTTATCGTTAATGACAGGAAACCTTGGAATTAAAGGTGGCGGGATAAATCCGATGCGCGGGCAGAATAATATCCAAGGGGCCGGTGACTGCGGAGCTGTCCCAGCCAACTTCCCTGGTTTTCAGGCATGCGCAGATCCACTAAATGCTGACAAATTTTCAAAAGCATACGGAACTAAGATCGATGCTGAAAAAGGAATAACGAAGGTAGCAGCTCTTAATTTGTGTGGCAGCAAAGGACCTGAAGGAATACATGCTATGCTTATCGACGGTGAGAATACTGTAGTCACTGATCCAGACAAAAATCATTGTGAGAATGCTCTTAAAAGCCTTCAACATCTTGTGGTCATTGATTTATTCCTGACAGAGACAGCTCAACTCGCTGATATCGTTTTCCCGGCAACAGCATTTGCTGAGACTGACGGAGTTCAAACTAACACAGAACGAAGAGTTCAGCGTCTTCGTGCAGCAGTTCCACCCCCAGGCGAAGCAAAACCTGATTGGTGGATAATATCCGAAATTGCAAAAAGAATGGGCAATACCCAATTTAATCATTTTGAGTCTGCTAAAGATATTTTCAACGAACTCTGTTCACTCAGTCCCATTTATGCAGGACTCGACTGGGACAAGATAGGTGACGGCGAGTTTCAATGGCCAGTACCTGAGAAGGGGCATCCCGGGACGCCACGATTGCATGAAAAAGAATTCAAAAACGGTAAGGGCTTATTTAAATTAATAGGATACCGTGATCCTGCCGAAGTCATTGATGAGGATTTCCCTATATGGCTCACTACTGGTCGGAGGCTGCAAGCTTATCATACCCGTACACAGACAGGACGAAGTGCAGGAATTGATTATTTGCTAAATGAAGAGAGTCTCGAGATCAATCCATTAGACGCTACTGAATGGGGCATAGATGAAGGAGAAATCGTAGAAATGAAGAGCCGAAGGGGAAGCATTCAAATTAAGGCTAGACTAACTGACTGTTCACCTAGAGGCACTGTATTTACGAGCTTCAGCTTTGCAAGTGTACCCGTTAATGTTCTTACTGGAAGTGGATATGATCCTGTCACTGATACGGCCGAATTAAAAGTCTGCCCCGTAAGCATTACAAAGATAGATAAGCCATCTGCTTAATCTTCCACATTAGGTATCATCTATCGGTCCTTCTTTGACTGGGAGAACATCCATTCAAAAACTTCCTGATTACCGTAGCACGGCCTCCAGGCATCATGTTTGATACCTGAATCCTCATCATACTCGGTATACCTGATATTTCCTTTAACTTTTTTTAACTCATCTACTATCCCACGAGTATAATCAACACTCACAACATTATCTGCGACACCATGATGAGTCCAAATTGGGACGTCTTTAATTTTCTTAGCAATTCGAGGACTTGCTCCCCCGCACACAGGAACAGCAGCAGCAAATAAATCAGGTGAATTGGATAGTGCTTCCCATGTTCCAAAGCCTCCCATAGAAACACCTGTAATATAAATTCGATTCTTATCTACCGGGAGATGTTCGATCGCAGCATTAACTAGACCAATCACATCATCTATATATTCACCTCTCCAACCCTGTCCATCATTTGGACATTGAGGAGCAATGATGAATGAGGGGTTATCTTTGTAGAAATCTTTTGCCGTGAATTTCCCGGGGACACTAAATAAGTGTTTCTCATTATCGGTGCCACCTGAACCTTTTCCATGAAGGAAAACCACGAAAGGATATCTTTTATTTGTTTTTAATTTCTTCCCTCCCCAGAATCTAAATTTTAAACTCTCATATTCCATCTTTTCCCAAGAATCATTCAATCGATCCACAAAAATTCCACTAGGCTCTTTCTTGCCTGGGCCCGAAATATCCTCTAATTTTTCTTCAACCCATTTCCTGTCCTCTTCAGAAATCTTATCAAGTGGAAGAGTAAAGCGCCTACCGTCGGTTTTACGCTTTAGGGTCACATTTCTATCTGTCGCTGCAACAAACTCAGCCTCCAAAATTCTTCCATCCGACGACGTCCAAACCCTTAACTCCTTACCACACGCATTGAAAAGAAAACCAAAAGCAAAAACCGTCACTAAAATTTCTAACCGTATTGTTCTATTCTTCATTTTATATTCATAAAGATGATAACTCTCATTCGTCAGTACTGAAAGAGAATAAATAGAACTGAAAATACAGGTCAGGTACGGCCAGAATATCTTTGAGGATTATCAGCCCAGGATGAGCTGATTAGTAAAAGAGCAGGCAACAAAGAGCAAACCCAAAGTATAGGCATATAAGCATCAAAGAGTGCAAACGAAGCTCCAAAAATCAGTGGGCCAATGCCACTAGCAATAACCATACTGGACATACTTACACCACTCACAGATCCAAGCCAACGACGACCGTAAAACCGAGGCCATACAATACCAGTAAGACAAGCAAATCCACCACCAGCAATTCCATTACCTATAATATATGAAACAACACCCAAATTAGTATCTAAGTGAATGACTCCTAAAACTGAAACAAATCCGGCGGCATTTACAACTGCAAGAAGATATTTAAGCTTGGTCCTAGAACTGATCCAACCCATAAACAAATTAGATAACACACTAACGACTGCCATCGGAACAAAGTATCCAATCACTTCGATTTCATTTCTTCCTAAGCTTTTCCCAATTGAGATTATATGAAAAGTGACTGCCGTAGTATAAAGAGAAATAAAGCTAAAAGATAAATTAAAAGCCCAAAAGGACCATGTCCTTAGTGATTCGTAAAGTTCAAAATCCCTATGAGCAACAGCATCTTCGTGAATTTTACTTCTCTTTTCCTCTCCACTATTACCGTCCATCCTCAAGCCACATTCTTCAGGATTATCACGCAACAACAACCATCCAAGACCTGCCATTATGACAATCGTCACCAGGCCTAAGACCAGCCATGCTCCAGACCAACCAAATTTATCACTCATCCACTTAAGTCCACGCGGAGCAAAGGAAAAAGAGAACGCAGTGAATACACCACTAAGAGCAAAGGCCTTTCCCCTATTATGATCAAACCACTTACCGATAGCATTCCTTCCTGTCATTGTGAGAACGCCTTGAGCAGAGGCGCGTATCATAAAAAATCCCAAAGTAATGATCACAAATGCAAGGACGGCCCGCGGTAAAGTCATTAAAGCACTCAAGCAATCTAATATATTTCTAACCTGACTCAAATAGAGTAAAACAATACCAGTCGCTATTGCAGAATATACAATCATACGCCTAGCACCTATTCGATCATACAGTCTGCCAAAGTAAGGAAGGCTCAAGCCACTGACGACAGTACCCACACAATAAGCTGTACTTAGCTGAACTCGATTAAGACCAAGCTCCTCAATCAGGATATCAGTGAATACTGAAAATCCCATCGTCTGACCAGGAATACTAAAAATAACAGCTATTGTGCCAGCCAAAACAATCACCCAACCATAAAAGAAGGGAAACTTATCTGGCCTAAAAGGAAACTTCGGATCCCATAATTTTGATATGGGTTGTTCCCTCTTCTCTTGATCTGGCATTCGAGACATTGCTTCATTTGAAGCAATGCGCGACAAACTTTTTAACTAATTAATTAATCTCTGAGTTTAGAATATTACCCCAGACAATCAGCCACTAAGATAGAAAAGGACTAAAAGTCGAACTTATTTTTCTCTTCCTCTTCCTCTTCCTCTTCAGTTTCTGATCCTGATTTACTCTGAATTAACTCCTGATCATCAGTAGAAAGCTTCGAGATATCATAATCAAATTCCCTACCATTTGTGAAACGAAACTTACCCTCTTCCCCATCTAGAGAAATCAAAGCTGCCACCAATTTTCGACCATCAGCATTAGTCCAAGTCCTCTCATTGACCAGATATTTAGGCCTCGCAAAAGGATCCGTGCCCGACTCCGCTGAATCAGACAAGCCCCCATCCTTAACATCCTTTAACGCTGTCTTAATTGCTTTTTCAGTTTCTGGGTTACTTGGATGCCCGTGATACACTAGATTACCATCAACACCAAAAACAGCCATGTGAGGAATGCCATTACTAAGGCTGGGTCCACTCACACCTTTGGTAACAGTGAATTTTAGCTTATGATCATCAACCGCTTTCTCAATGGCATCTGGAGCACTGCCTTGCACTTCGGCACCAATAAGAACCATCCCTTTCTTTGAATATTTCCTGTCCATCTGAACCAGATGAGGCATTCCTGCGATGCAGGGTCCTCACCGAGTACCCCAATATTCAAGAACAACGACCTTACCCTTAAGCTTACTCAGTTTCCTTTCTTCACCTGAGACATGATCTCCTAATTTAAAATCAGAAAGACTGTGCTCTGAATCCGCCGCCTTGGCAGGTGATGCAGTGAGCCCTGCACTCATTATAAAACCAGCAAAAAGATTAATATACTGTTTCATTATTATATAAATTTAAATTCAGTCAGTGAAAGCCCAATAACTATTGCTAATTAAAGCATAAACACATTCTCTCGCAACAATATACATGATTATCCCTTGTCGTAAATGTCTCTATCTCAGTTGCCAATACCTCTAACCTCTCTTAGGAATCAATGGCTTCTTATATTAAAACAACCTACTAATTACTATAAATTATCTCGTAATATGATTAAGAACCTTTTCAAATCATTCTAATTTAGTACAAAAATCAAAAGTATATTAAATATGCGAATCTCATTACTTTTACTCATTTCATTATCTTTAGTCGCTCAATCCTCGGAAGATACCAAAAGTGAACACATTAAATTATTTAATGGTGAAAATTTAAAAGGTTGGAAAAGCATTGGATCAGCTAAATGGAAAGTAGAAAATGGCGTGATTGTTGGCGGTCAAGAAGGCGATCCAAGTCGCAGTGGAATTCTATTAACTGAAAGGACCTTCAAAGATTTTGATTTGAGTTTAGAATTTAAAATTGATGAACATGGGAAATATAATAGCGGCATCTATTTCAGGAGATCAAAAACTAAAGCTCTTGGCCATCCTTACCAATTAAATATTGGGAGAGGAGTCGCCGATGAACCGGTAGGGCTTCACCTTGGCGATTGGCTCGACAAGGGAGATGAAGATGACTCTATCCGAAAGCCATTACAATGGAACAAACTCCGAATCCGAGCCATTGGGCCCTTAATTAAAGCATGGCTAAATGAGAAATTGATTGTCGAATATGAGGACCCATCCCCCCGTAAGGATTTACTCGAATCTGGAACTATAGGAATTCAGACTTATGGAGCAGAAGGTCACTCAGGATGGGTCAAGTTCCGTGAAATTCACATTATTAACCTAATTAAAAAATAACTTCTTTAAGCTTATTCAGAAGGGACAGCTTCAGCAGCTAACCCCACAAATGTATCTTCCCAGCCTTGACTCCCAGAACTGTAATAGACAGTTGGGTTACTGCCGCCAAAGGAATCCGGACTCGCCGACGGAGCATCACCTAAAAAGGTCACACTCTCTAGATTCTCACAACGGCTAAATGCTCCCCTCCCCAAGGACTTGACAGTTGAAGGGATTGTAATTTCAGCAAGATCCGCACACTCAAAAAATGCCCCTTTGGAAATCGAAATGACTCCTTCAGGAACATTCACCTGCCTGAGACTTGAGCAATTACCAAACATCTGCACCCCTATCGTTTTAATATTGGCTGGCATTGTAATACTCGAAAGATTAGTGCATTTATAGAAAGCCATATCCCCAATCGAACTTATGGATTCAGGTAACGTGACCGCATTTAAACCTGTGCAATTATAAAATGCTCCAACCCCTATTGATTTGACGTCATTTCCGAATACAACACTTGTGATTTTACCACAAGACCGGAAGGCGTAGTTATCAATAGAACTTACACCTCTTGCCACAGCCAAAGAGCCAGCCTTGCCCAGGGGGCATTGAATTATTTTTGTCTTCCCATTATCATAAAGAACACCATCTTCACTTGAATAGTACTGATTATCATCACCAACATTGATTGATTCCAGATTTGAGCAATTATCAAAAGCCAATTCCCCAATAGATGTAACGCCACTTGGAATCTCAATAGAAGAAAGCCCAGTGCATCCACTAAATGCCCAACGCCCAATAACAGTCACATTCTCTCCTATTATAATACTTTTTAAAGTAGTACTGCCCGCAAATGCCTTGGCCCTGATCTCGGTTACCGGAACACTCTCAATAGTGGTGGGAATAGTAAAGGATTCTGCAGACCCATTATACTTTGTAATGACTGCTTTATTCCCAATAATTTCATAATTATAATTCGGATTAGTTGGAATAGGCTCAATCAAGTCAACAAGTCCTTGATTAGCTGTTTTCTTCGGCGCGATAACTTTCTTTTCTTCTGATTGTTTTGAAGAATCCTTGTCGCCACCGCATCCTATAAGAAAAATCAGAGCCAATAAAAATAGTAAGTGCTTCATTGCTGTTTAACGGTTTAAATCAATCCCTTAAGTATTTAGATAATTCTTAGAGCAAAGAGCTTCTCTACTGTAAAAACTTTCTTACGTCTTATTCCGCTGGTTCCTCCGCTGGTTCCTCCGCTGGTTCCTCCGCTGGTTCCTCCGCTGGTTCCTCCGCTGGTTCCTCCGCTGGTTCCTCCGCTGGTTCCTCCGCTGGTTCCTCCGCTGGTTCTTTAGCTGACTT
>JAAZZC010000220.1 GCA_014239335.1 Verrucomicrobiales bacterium | reverse complement strand
CCAGTCTCAGGTTCGACCCCTGCAACGCTATTGCCAGTGAGTTGTATGTATTGTCGGGTGCCATGGATAGTAGCAATGACAATGGAGGAATATGCGGCACTGTCTGTCCATTCTTTAGTTTGCCAGATCTTTTCTCCTGTCGATCGATTGAGAGCCAATAAGGTACCATCTTTGCCTCCGGGCGTACATATTACCTGATCCTTATCCACTAATGGTGATTCACTGTACTTCCAGCCTGACATCATTTTACCGCCAAAATCATCAACTAGGTTCTTTTGCCATATCAGTTTACCAGTTTCTGCGTCGAGGCAAACGAGGTCCGAGTGTTGGTTCAAAGCAAATACCTGATCATTGTCCACGGTAGGCGTGCTACGAGTTCCTGGATATCCTCTGTGACCACCTGAGTCACCGATTCTTGTTTTCCAGATTATGTCACCATTTTTTTCGTCGAGTGCGATTGTATAACTGCCGTCTTTTAGGTCGCCGAGTGTGTATAGCTTACCCTGCATGATAGCGATGCTTGAGAAACCGATTCCTAGACCCTTGGCTTTCCAGGTGAGCATTGGCCCGGCTTTTGGCCACTCTTTGAGGAGATCTTGTTCTTTGCATATGCCATCACGATTTGAACCACGCCATTGTGGCCAGTCCTCAGCTTTGGTATTCGAAGTGAATAGGTTGAAAATGATTAGAGATATAAAAATTGCGAGGGTAGTTAGTTTCATTTGTTAAGCTTTCAACCTATCTAATATCTAAGTAGTGAGTGTAGGTCGAGATTTTATCGTAAAATAGATTGAACTGCTTTTCGAGGTTGGTTGAAGGCCTAATATTCAAATTATAAAATGAAATTTGAATTTTGTGATTGGTTAGTCAGTTGATTGAGTGTTATTTTTTCAGTATTAATTGATGCCAATCTGACCATGAATTTAATTAAGATCTTATACGGATCTATCAAAATAAAGGAGTGACTATTTTATGAAATCTTCAAGATTAATTGTTCTTTTGCTACCGTTACTTCTGATTTTCGTAAACCTCCCGGTCATCGCCGATGTTCGCTTGCCACAAATCTTTAGTGATCATATGGTCCTTCAGCGTGGAATAAAACTGCCAGTTTGGGGCTGGGCAGAAGCTGGAGAGAAGCTCACCCTTACCCTAAAGGGTAAGGATCTTAATGTTAATGTTGAGAGCACAGCTGATGGAGGTGGTAAATGGAAGTTTGAATTACCTGTTCTTAAGGCTGGCGGCCCTTACGTGATGACAGTAACAGGTACCAATAAGGTTACTTTCAATGACGTGATGGTAGGAGAGGTGTGGCTTTGTTCGGGACAATCGAACATGGAGGTTCCTGTAGGATTACTGAATGGAGCAGCTTGGTGGAAAGGCGTTCTTAAGTATCAAGAAGAGTTGGCTTCAGCTGACAATCCAAAGCTGAGATTGTTTAATGTTGCCACTACATGGAAACAGTCGCCTATACAGGATGTCAACGGAACTTGGGCAGTATCTTCACCCGCGACAGCAGAAAGCTTTTCAGGTACTGGGTTTTTCTTTGGTAAGAAACTTGTCAAGGATCTTGACGTAACTGTTGGTCTGATAGAGGCGGCGGTGGGTGGGATGCCAATTGAACAGTTTTCTCCACATTCGGGGCAGGCTTTTTGGTATAACGGAATGATAGCCCCGATAATACCTTATGGGATTCGTGGCGCGATATGGTATCAGGGTGAGACCAATTTCTGGGCAGGTGACAGAGCAAATTACTTTGATAAACAGAAGGTCTTGATTGATTCTTGGCGACAGATCTGGAAGCAGGGCGATTTTCCTTTCTACCTAGTACAATTGGCTCCGGGCTTGGGAGACGCTTTGCCTTTGTTCTGGGAAGCACAGGTCCGTACCCTTACCATGAAGAATACAGGTATTGTTTCAACAAACGATATCGGCGGAGATCCAGTTCATCCTCGTGATAAGCGTGGAGTAGGGGAGAGATTGGCCCTCTGGGCCCTTGCCAAGGATTACGGTCATAATATTTCCTTTTCTGGACCGACATTTAAATCAATGAAGGTTGAGGGACACATGATCCGGGTTAACTTTGATAATGTTGGATCCGGTTTAAAAACGCGAAACAACGGGCCGATCGAGGGATTCGATATTGCCGGAGATGGAAAATTTTATCCAGCTAAGGCCGTGATTGATGGGGGTACTGTTCTTGTGGCAAGTAAGAAGGTTCCAAAGCCTACTCTGGTTCGTCTTGGATGGAACCATCTATCCAATACTAACTTACAGAACAATGATGGGCTGCCGGCATTTCCTTTTAGGACCGGCAGCAGTGCTCCGGAAATAAATGGTAAGAGACTCTTTTTAAAGATGTCGACTATCAATCTCAAGGCAATAGAAGGTAACGGGAATATTCACTATACTCTTGATGGCTCCCTTCCTGACAAAAAATCAACAGTCTACACTAATCCTATTGAGATAAGGAAAACTACAACTATTCGTGCCAGATTCTATAGAAGTGATGGAGTCATGAGTAGTGTTGCTGAGTCAACTTTCAGTAAGGCCGAGCCTCGCAAGTATGGAGTTAGAATATTAAACTTGGGGATCAGTTATCAATATTATGAGGGTTCTTGGTCGTCTTTGCCTAATTTTGCTAACCTTAAAATTTTAAAGACAGGTATTTCTGATGGTTTTAATCTAACGATGGCCGACAGAACTGATGGTTATGCCTTGGCCTTCACGGGGTATTTAGATATCGAGGAGCCTGGGATTTACACTTTCGAAACTACCAGTGATGACGGAAGTGCATTGTTCGTGGATAGAAAACTGATAGTCGATAATAATGGGATCCATGCGGCAATTACTAAATCTGGGGAAGTTGAGCTCAGTAAGGGTTGGAAAAAAATTGAAGTGTTCTTCTTCGAAGGTAGTGGTGGGGAGGTTCTTAATGTTAAATACAAGGGGCCTAATATACCTCTCCAAGAGCTGCCATGTTGGTGCGAACAAGGGCCAGCTAATGTTGAGCCGTTAAGGACCTTTACCAACAAAACTGGAACTAAGATCAAGGCTAGAATAGTTGCAGTTTCAGATAATAAAGTGAAACTAATTCGTGATGACAGCAAGGAGTTCATTGTTCCGATTGATTCACTGAGCGAAGAGGATCAGGAGTACTTGAGAGATTGGGTTGCTGATGAAACAGTTGAACCGAAGTGATCGACTGATCTATTTAAGTTTTCTACAAATTGATCAAAGTATTGTAATTCTGAGAGTATATTATGTTTGGGTAATTGCTTAGCGAAGTGGTATTATTCCGCGATGAAAAGTTATTTATTATTGCTACACCTATTTCTGGTTATGGGAGCTGTATGCAAAGGAGAACAAGTTATCTTTTCGCCACATACTTTTACAATTCCTGAGGGCTATGACTTGGAGCGTGTTGCGGCTCCTCCATTAGTTCAAAGGCCCATTCATATGAGTTTCGATGAGAATGGCGTGCTTTACGTCACTGACAGTTCTGGAAACACAGACAATGCTCCGGCTCAACTCAAGAATCCGACTCACCGTGTCTTGAGGTTAGTTGATAAGGATGGGGACGGAACCTTTGATGATTCGACTGTCTTCGCCGAACAGTTACCGTTTCCCGAGGGGATTCTTGTGCATGAAGGATCAGTTTATGTTGGAGCTCCTCCTCACATTTGGAAACTTCGAGACACGGATGGAGATCATGTGGCTGATGAAAGAACTAGTTGGTTTAATGGTGGATCGATAGAGGGTTGTGGTAATGATTTGCATGGCCCATACATGGGGGTGGACGGATATTTTTACTGGTGCAAGGGAGCCTTCGACCCTCAAACGCATGTGCTTGGCAATGGTAAAACCTTTAAATCGAGTGCGGCTCACATCTATCGATCTAAACCAGACGGAGCAGGGCTTGAGGTGGTAATGACGGGCGGGATGAATAATCCTGTAGGCCTCGCTTTTAGTGAAACTGGTGACCGTTTTCTAAGTGGCACTTTTTTTGATCTTTCAGGTCCTGGTAAACGTGATGGTATTCTACATGCTGTTTACGGAGGAATGTATGGAAGGAAAAATGACCGGGTCCTTTCTCCGCATCCTAATACTGGAGGCTTGTTGCCGATCCTTACCCAGATGGGACCTGCCGCTCCTTCTGGAATAGTGATGCCAAAGAGTAATGCTCTTGGTCTTCGAGGAGATCTTTTTTGTTCGAACTTTAATCTGCGTCGCATTTCGAGGCACCGACTCGCTCCGAATGGATCAAGTTACACTTCAACTAATGAAAGTTTTCTTGAGAGTGACCAGAATGATTTTCACCCGACTGATGTTATAGAGGATGCTGACGGAAGCTTGCTCGTGGCGGACACGGGCAGCTGGTACATGATTTGCTGCCCAACTTCAAAGGTCGCAAAGCCTCACGTTTTGGGTTCGATTTATCGTATTCAAAAAAAAGAGTCGCCTAGAATTAATGATCCCCGAGGCCTTAAGATAGATTGGAAAAAACCCGAAGTTAAATGGCTCTCTGATGGTCGACCTTTAGTCGTCAGTCGGTCCATTGAGGCATTAGCTGTGGAGGATAACATCGATCAATTGATGAGAGCGAAGGCACGGATCCCAGCCCTCTGGACCCTTCACCGAATTTCAGGTCAAATGGCTCGTGAATCCGTCCGTGAATTTTTAAATGATGGAAGCTCTAAGGTCATAGCAGCAGCCATTCATAGCATTGGACTTTGGCGGGACGAAGAAGCAGTGCCTTCCCTCATTAGTATGCTTCGTCAGGATGATCCTCATCTTGTTCGACTCGCAGCCATGGCTCTTGGAAAAATAGGGGACACCGAAGCAGTGAAGCCTTTAATGGAAGCAGGCTCAAAGAGTGTGGATGAGTTCTTGAGGCACGCCATTACGTATGCCCTCTATGAGATAAGGGATACTGATAGTCTACCAGAAAAAAACCAAATTGCAGATCAGGTCCGACGCATGATATTAGTGGACGAAGGAGCGCCTTCTCTACAAGTCATGCCTGATATTGGGATGGTAGAGGTGCTCGATCCTGATCCTCAAAAAACAGCAATTCAGACGAAGCGCCTTAAAGAGCTTACTGCAATTTTACCCCAGGGCGATGCGAAGCGAGGACGAAAACTATTTCATAATGTTGCTAAGTCATTGTGCCTGACTTGTCACGTTATGAAGGAACAGGGAGTGAAGTATGGACCTGACCTTACAGGGATTGGATCAATTCGGAGCGAGCAGGACTTGCTTGAGTCTATACTTTATCCCAGCTCATCGATTGCTCGTTATTATGAGAGAGTATTAGTTAAGACGAAGGAAGGAGAATCAGGCGGGTTAATTCTTAGGGATACACAGAATCAGATGGTTTTGTCTAATTCACCAGGGGTAGAGATTAGTGTGCCTATAAAAGAAATAAAATCGGCAAAGTATTCAAATGTCTCTTTGATGCCAGAGGTCTTTGATAATCTTTTCAAGTCTCAGGAAATTGCAGACCTCGTGGCCTATTTGACAACAGAAAAATTGTCGACGGACCTAGATCCGGACGATAATAAAAAAAGTGATCAAGAGGTAATTCCTCCGCACATTCCAGTCGATTTGCCGGGTCTTCATGCCTACGCGCAAAAGAGTATCGCTGCCGGTGATGAAATAGAGTTTCGAGTCAGTAGTAGTGTGCCTTACACGATGAGTGTCGTGGAGCTTGGGAAAAATCCTGAGAACCGGGACGAGGATCCAGTCCTCAAAACGTTTCGCGTTGAAAAGCCACAATCACAACCCATTCATCCTGGGTCCTACGTCCATATCGCAAAAGGTCTGCCTACGAATAGGCGTTTATCTCAACTGACGATGGAATGCTGGATTCGTCCATTTAACTTGAACGGTTGGCAGGGACTCATTACTCAACATGATTATCCAAAGAGGAGTGGAATTGGATTATTTCTACAAAATGGTAGGATTGAATTTCTTACTGGCTCTGGTGGTGAATTCGATCCGGCTTCGATTCATCAAACGCCTCCGGGGCTAATTAAAGCGCATCAGTGGCATCACGTCGTGGGTACGTGGGACGGAAAAAGTAAAAGAATCTATATCGATGGCAAGATTGTCGCAGAATTTCCTTTTATCGGAGTGGTTCGACCGGGGCAGACTCCTTTACGGATTGGTGCGTATGGGAGCGAGGGATTAGCATCGAATTTTTATAACGGTGATGTTGCGATGGGAGTCTTGTATGGAAGGGCTTTAGATGGTGAGGGAATAAAAGGCCGATATACGGACCGTGGTTTAACGATACCAAAGAACAAAAATCTTTTGGCTTGCTGGTCTTTTTCCGAGGAGCGTGGTGAAATAGTTACTGACTCAGTATCAGGAGTACATGAAGGACGAATAATTAACAGAGGAACGTGGATGATAGGTGGGCCGAGTTTTGATGCTGCCAAGATAGATCGTCATGATAATAAATATGACCCGGTAAAAGATGCTGATCGTGGACATGGACTCAGGCTCGCAGAGGAT
>JAAZZC010000232.1 GCA_014239335.1 Verrucomicrobiales bacterium | reverse complement strand
TAGAACCTTAGTGCCACCCAGTGACCTCACATGATCATCCAAACGCGAAACTGATCCCGCACCGAAGTCGACCTTGGTTTGGGTAAGGGCACCAAAAGCTATAATCTGATCTGATTGGCAGTACTCCGAACAAATATCAGCTGCCTTAATGTCAGTACTCATGCAACTTGAATGGATCGCCTTCGATATAAAAATTCAAATAGATTACCTTCATGGGGCTGGTCCCACTCGATATGATTAGTCGGCATGGCACCGACATTTAACCGTTCAATATGGCCAGCAAAAATCAATTCATCTAACCAACTACTATCTTTTGTAATAGCAGCAACAGCCAACGACTTACCGATCGAACCAAGCATATGATCCTGTGGCATTTCAATGACGCTTGCGTAAGGAAAGAGAAACTCGGTATTCCCAATAGGATGGTCAATTGAATTGCACCTAACTATGGTCGGAAGCATGTAATGCATCCCGTCCCTTTGAACGTAACGCTCAGTGCCTCCTCTCTTTTCAAGACTAATGTCCTTAGCTCCACCATCTTCAAGACCATCCTCAATTGACCCATTTATCCATTCGGCCATTTTGGGATTAGCAAAGCCTGATAAAGTGGCTTCATCATCGTCTTGAGCACGAGCCTTCATTGGGACCAATGCCTCAGCTAAGGCGTTAGCGATTTCGTCAGCGTACTTAGGAACTATGACGCAACTAGCGTTAATGCATGACCTGCCAGAGTTCGCAGAAATACTCCTTACCATTAGATCGAGGTGATCTTTCCAGTTCTCAATCTCGTCATCACCAATCAGTATCTTCGATCTGCCAGCGCCATGAACCTCTACCCTGGGATCATTTTCGTATTGCTTGACCGTATCATCACCACCAAAAAGCATCACCCTATTACAATTTCTTATGATAGCAGATGAACCATCATGATGAGCAGGATAGAAACTGAAAGCCTCTGCCGGAGCTCCGGCCTTAATGAACGACTGAATGACTCTCCATGGAGTCCAAGGCTCCTCTCGTCCGGGCTTTAGAACGACCGGAGTCTTCATTGCGATGGAAGGTATCCACAACGCATTAACGGCTGGACTATTGGACGGTAGCACTACCCCAAGGGCTGTCGTCGTGGGAACAAAAGAAACAGTCACCCCTGACTGGCTGCCATAAGCAACATCAAGGACATCAGTACTCATTCCTCTGGATAGACCCTTTAGTATAGTTGGCACTTGAGCAAAGACCCCATGCAGCCTCTCCATATTCATGCGAATAAGTGAATGAGGAAGACCACTAGTCGCTGCTAGGGAATGCAGATATTCTTCAGGACCCTGCATTATACCTTCATCGCCCACTGGTAACTCATCGTTAAGAAAAACATCCCCCGCCTTGAGAGTTATATCGAGGAGATCATGAGTAGTGAATTCCTGTAAAGATTTACGTCCAGCAGTTAGGTTCAAAAGATCCCTCTTAATTAAACCGGAATTTGCCATGGTTATTCTGGCCACAGGATCTCCTCCCTGTACTGGACAAATATCCTGCACATCAAGGCTCCGGTACACTTTACCTTGTCGCAATAATGGAACGGTCGGTAACATTGATAAAGCTTTCTAGTAAACGCCTTCGACGACCTTCTTCTCCATGGCTCCGAATGGCCTAACATCACCTACCCCATCCCAGGGATATTTCTCAATGGGCTCCCTCCTCATAGCCTCATCCCGTTCGAGGAAACGTGGCATGAAAAATTCTTTTGTCAGGGTCGTTAACTCGACGCGTCCAAACTCTCCATAAGGCATCGTTGTGGCAGTATCTTTTGGATCAACAACACGTAGAACTGCTCTGGGCTGCGGAGCGTAATAGGTTACACTGTAAGTTTCATCTAAGGGGCGGCTAACTGCTAGTCCCATCAGAGTGTTGCCATAAGTGGGAACTAAATGAGTCTTACCCTCGAGAACTTCTTCCACCCAAAACCGAACGGCCTGCGGTGTCATTGTAGTGCCACCACAAAAGACTCCCTTAATTCCAGAACCTGGAACGGATATCCTCTGACCTATGGACTCAAGAAGTTTAGGAGTAGTGAACATGCATCCAATGTCACGGTGCTTAATTATTTCAACGGCCTGATCAATGACATGTTTCTGATACCTCTCGACTTCATCTATTTGATTGCGAACAATTAACTTTTTGACCCACCGAGGGTCAAGGTCAACATGATAACAGCTTCCTCCCCTATGTTGAGCAAGATGCTCAACTGCTAATCTGAGCCTCCTCGGGCCAGTGGGCCCTACCATAATCCAATTAGCACCCCTAGGAAAATGCTCATCAGAAAGTGTTTCAGAGAACATCTCATAGTCATGCTTGTAATCGTCCCAACCAACTCGCTGCTTAGGCAATCCAGTCGTGCCGCCAGTTTCAAAAACATTAAAAGGCCTTCCTTGCATCCCCTTCGGGACGAACCTTTCGTTCTTCTCATCCCTAAGCCATTCGTCCTGGAAATGATCGAATTTGTGTATGTCATCAAAGGATTGAACCTCTTCTCTTGGGTCCCAACCAGCGTCATTTTTCCAGTCCAGCCAAAAGGGACAGCCAGTATCATCTGAAAAATGCCAAGACAATATTTCACGGAGCTGGTTATCGAGCATCTCCTTAGCTTGTTCTGTATTCATAGTTATCTTATACGAGCTTTATTAATCTTAGGATTAAGTTTTATTCGCAAATCACTCAAGTTTAGAGTTTAAAACTTTGGAAAGAACTTGTTCACGGTCGACTCAGCAGGCTTAGCAGTGAAAAAGGAAACAATAATCATTGCAATCACACCAGCACCAAAACTGAAAGCTACCGGCATCATACCATTTAAGACTGTATATTCACCGCCAAAACCTGACGCTCCAAAGAAGTAAAGCCATACTCCAATGGCGCAAATGATCGAAGCAAATGCACCGCTCTTAGTGGCACCTTTCCAATAAAGGGCAGCAAAGACCAAAGGCGTGAGACTAGCAAAACCTGAAAAACTCCACACAGCTAAATCAAAGACATTCTTCTCAAAAAGAATAATAGAAAACACATAAGTCAATATCACAATACCAACAACGAAAGCTCTAGCTATCAGTATAATTTGTTTGTCGGTAAAATGCTCCTTCCCATATTTATCTAATACGACGTCGTTAGTAAACATTGTACCTAAGCAGAGGAACTGTGAATCCAATGATGACATTATCGCTGCAAGAATTCCCGCAGTCACTAGACCAACGACGATTGGGTCCTTAACTAGAATGCCGACCATTTTAGCAAGAACCGCGCCCCCAGGTGTCCCTTCAGGCAATTTTCCAGTCGCCCACAATCCGATGAGTACACAAGGGACCCAAACAATCATAATGCATATCGGGTGAGCAATCACAGTTAACATAAAACTCTTGGCGCTCCGAGCAGTGAGCCAATGCTGAAAGAGGTGAGGAAACATTCCAACGCTCAATGGAATTAACATGTAAGTTAAGAACATCAACTTTGGAACACCCACTTTTCCCTCTGGACCTGAGACGTCCCTGACTAGGTGAGCTTCATTGGCTTGAGCGATGGCAGCACCGAGCCCTCCTAACTTGTCACTAATGAGATAAAATGCTAATAGCCCCATAACCATAAACACAATCGTCTGAAACGTATTAGCCCAGGCTGCGGCACGGGAACCTCCAGCAAATATGTAACAGAGAACCACCAAACAAATGACAAGTCCCGTCAACTCTCCTGGAACCGCACCATTAGTCGATTCAAAGAGTTCAGGGAACATTCCCGGAGCTTTCCCTTTGGGACCAGTGACGCCCATAATAGTTTTCCCCGCCCCAATCACGCCGATCATGAGGTACGGTATGACCAATAGGACTAAGATTGGAAACAAAAGGTACCCGATCGCTTTTGATTCAAAACGGTCACGAAAGAATTGAATTTGAGTCACGTATCCATATTTTTTTCCAAATGACCACAACTTAATACCGATCAAGAAGAAGCAAGCGGCATGTATCAGTCCTGAAGAAGAGGCCATGAGGCCATAAGTGCCTACTCCTCTCTCGAAGGCTTTGCCCGTAGAACCGACCAAAGCAAAAGCTGTCATCGTTGTACCAAACACCGACATGAGAAGCATGAATGGGCCAATGCTACGACTAGCTACAAAGTAATCAGTGCTAGTGCCCCTAAAGAGCAATTTACTCATCATTGCCAGACCCAATAGCAATCCTAAATAGATAGCTATGACAACGATAGGAATCGTCGATGTCGCAATCAAATTAACGGGAATTAAATTCTCAGGATTCATTTGAGTCACCTCCTTCAGCCCAATCAACTAGGCCCTTAGGCCAAGCAAATTTAATTGCGAAAACCCATAGTATTGCAGCCGCTAATGAGTAGCAGGCATGGTAAAAAAGACCAACCGGCATAAAACCGAAAACTAAGTCAGAATTCCCCCAGTTCCAAGTGTCATGATGAAGGAAAGCAAGGACAATTGCTATCGCTATAATTATTCTTTTAGAAGTCATTACTTAAAACCTTCAGATTCTGATAACTTTACTTTGAAGCAGTCTTGCCGCCTTCCTTGAAAGCGTAAAGGTGAGTCTGACTGGCAATATACAAGACACCATTAGCAATAACAGGACTTGCATAAACGGGAGCTGAGAATTCGACTAAGCCTATCTTTTCCATCTTTCGACCAGTCTTAAGAATCACTACTTCTCCATCCTCATTTCCAATGAAGACTTTTCCGTCAGCCACTAAAGTTGAGCCCCAAATGTGACTCTTGGTGTCATACACCCAAGCTTTCTTCCCGGTCTTAACATCAACACAATGGACCCTACCTCTGTAATCTGCAGCATAGACCAGGCCATCAGCTATTGAAGCCGTCGATATTCCCCTCTCAATTTCAGTATAGTCCCAGTTCAATTTCCCAGTCTTCGCATTAACTGACATCATCCTGCCTACGCCTTCACCATGCTCTGGGTCCTGTCCAATCAATGAAATCACATTACCTTCATGGTAGACTGGAGATGAGATATATTCACTAGGGCCTTCAAACGTTGCATATTTGATTTTTTTGCCGTCCTTGTCCTTCCTGTACTCAGGTAAATTACCATCAACTCTCCAATTCTCAGGCATAACCAGAAAACCTTCGTCATCCTCTTTGGCCTTCGGATCAAAACTATATAAATAGCCATCACCTGCACCAAAGTAGATAGTGGGTTTACCATCGACTTTAGCAACCATTGGACTAGACCAATTGCAGTGCATTGTTCTTCCCCCGATCTTGGAAGCTTCCTCACCGACCAGCTCACCAGTAGCTAAATCAAGTAGTATAAGGCAAGGAGCCTGAGGTGCCGGAACATTGAGATGAGACCAGTCAACACCATTTGAAGTGGTAACTACTAGTTTACCATCAACGATTTTAGGAGATGAACTCGCTATGTTATGTGGGAAAACACCCAACTCTTCACGCATGTCATAGACCCAGATAATATCTCCATCGCCCTTGCCTGGTTTAAAAGTCTTACCGCCCGTCATCATGAACTTCGCTTCGTCCTTGTATGGGCCATCATTTCCGTTCGCCATTCCCTCCATATCAACACAAACAATCTTGCAGCGGTTAGATACAAAATAGGCCCGGCCTTTGTGAATAAGCGGAGAGGAGCAAACACCGAGATATTCCCAGTCTGAGACTTTTCCTGCGCCGAGCTTTGGAATTACGAGCTGCCAAAGGAAACTTCCATCCTTTTCATCAAAACACATAATAATACCTCTATCACCCTCATGCTGAGCATCTCTTGGGGATTCATTATTAGTTCCAATGAGAACTTTACCTTCAGCTATAGTTGGCGTGCCATAGCTTTGCGAACCGATCTTTGCTACCCACTTAACGTTCTTGGTCGTAGAGAGATCAATGTCCTCGGTACCCTTTTTCCTTTTACCTGGCTCCATTTCTAAAGGTATACCCTTAGCAGTAGAGGCCATATTATTGTGTCCATCACCCCCCCACTCAGGCCAATCGGCGGAGTATGATGTTGTTAGATTAAATGTAATTAATAGGGCAATTGCCTTAATGTTTTTCATGTTAGACTTTTTACTTACTAGGTATAATTGAAATGTTATCTACGAATACGGGTTTTTGACTCTGAGGCGAGAATCCAAAGAGACCCGGGGCCCCTTGTGTGTGACCTTTCTTATGAGGAACCTCAATAGTCCACGCATCAGGCTCATCCTCACTCTTCGGCCAGACCTTAGCCCTGACTGTTGAGGTACCTTTTTCATCGACATCGACTCGACTCTTTAGTGAATACCAAGTCTTATATTTTACTTTGAATGGAACTGATACTTTTAATCTTTCTTGGTTTGAACTAACTTCTAATTGATTAGCGTTACCTTTAAGTACGATTAGGTATCTCTGGTTAACGAGTCCCACATCAGATTTAATTCTTCGATTTCCATCAGTCATGACGTCAGCCTGCATTGTATAATTTTTTAAGTCAGGATGACCAATGAAAGTCATTGCCCTCTGAAAGAGCACTCTGTCTAGGGTTTTCCTTAAAACTTTGTTCCCGTCGAGATCTCTAACCTCCCATTTGAACCTTGCTCCGATCCAAGGCAGTGGTGGATAAGCAAACGTCTCACCAGGATCAATTTTGGAAGCAACGACGGTCTTGTATGGTTCGAAGTTCTCAGAGAAAGGGATAGTGTCCAATACTCTTCCTCTGAAAATTCCCGACAATTTACCGTTACCACCTTTCCAGGCACCAGCAGAAGCCTTTGCATTTGCCGAAGCGCTAATTTGATCGTCCTTGAAAGTCGCTTCCATTTCAGTTTTAACCTTAGCAGTTGGTGGTATGAACTTAGAATAATTAAGACCACTGACTGAGCTAACGACGTGACCTTCACTGTCCAATGATTGAAATTGCAATTTTTGCTTTGAACCGGGCTGCAAAAGGACATCAGATGGGACCATTCTTATTTCGACCGCATCGCCAGCCTTACCAGAGTATACTGAAGGCCACTCTGGACCCTCAACCCCATCGTGGTTAAACTCCCAACAATACAACTCTTTAGTTGTATGAAGATATAAACGGCCATCACAAATGGCAGGAGAGCCTATCAGATTACCTTCGAATTCTAAAGTATGAAGGATCTTTGCACCCTCATCAGAAGGCTCAATAATAAAGAACTTACCACTAAAGATTGGCACATAAAGTTTGCCGTCACAGAACAATGGGGAGGAGTGCAAATTGTCATTCCCTAGCTTTTCGTGCCAGAGAATCTTTCCTGTCTCAGCATTAACACAAACCAACTCCCCTACCTTTGAGACCTGAAATACTCGGTCCCCTACTATTGTAGGTGAACTAGTGAAAGAAACAGTTTCGTTTCTCCACACCTCCGACTTTGCAGGAAGCACAGTTTGGGGAGACGACAGGTCTAACTTAGAAGGTATTTTAACTGCAACCATTCTGCCCTCTTCGGTCGTATCTATGTTTTCTTTTCCATGAGGACAAATGACCGTGCCCTTGTAAATGACAGGACTAGAGTTGACGCCACCAAAACTCATATGAAATCTCCAC
>JAAZZC010000261.1 GCA_014239335.1 Verrucomicrobiales bacterium | reverse complement strand
TATCCATCATCATATTTCATATTCAGTTCCAGTGAGAAGATTTTGTTGAGGGCTTCCTGATTGGGGATGTTAAATGGAATACGGATCATGCAGGAAGCATTGGCTCCAAGCATGGAGGAGAGGGGAAAGTTGATTAGAGGCTGATAGTCACCAGCAATTTTTTCAAAACCGATACCGGTCTGGCCGCTCTGCCATTGTGAATCATTAAAATCAACATTAGTCCAATCCAGACCCAGTCCGCCGTCTTGTGACTGAACGAGAACATGAGCGGAGGTTTTTTCAGGAATAAGAAATTTTTCTTCAGGTTCGGTGTCCGAGATGCGGGGATCTGATCCATCCAACGTATAGTAGATAGAGCCACCAGCATTTGGGTTATTCATTTCTAATGAAAATCCAGAAGAAACCTGACCCCCATGCCGAGAAAAATCAGGGGATTCAGTTTTAGGATACAAACCACGGGCGCGTAATTGGGATAGGGTAACTGGTGTTCGAAATGGAAACCATTGTTCGTATTCTCGTTTGAGTGACCTTTCCCAATCATTGAGACTCAGAGGCGGTTCTCGCCGAAAATCACCCCACCTTGCACTTTCTGCTTTGAGTGCCAAGCGAATTCCATCGGCGCGGTTCTTCCATAGTTGTGCGCCGTTCTCAGGACTGAGTGCTCCTCCATTAAAAAGATGGAGGTGGGCTCTATCAGCAAACCGAATTGCGTATGCAGGAATTTTTCTTAAATCGTTATGTATTGATGTGGGACCGCGGACTGTATTTTTCGTGGTCACATTGATTGATACTGTTGAGGATGCCCCTGCGTTAAAACCGGCTCTCTCAGCATCATGGCAGAAAAACATATATTTTCCAGGAGGTGATATCCGTCTCATTGCCCGTACATTATTTTGGTCCCAGTCGCTATTACCTGCATGAAAATTAAGCAACAAATAGTCAATAAAGGAGTCAAGATCCAGGTACTCACTGACAGCTTCCAAATCGCCGGCTTTAGCGGCTACAATTATGGAATCCCAACTATCGAGTATTCCTCGGGTAAGTTCTTTTTCAGTGCCGTTTATAATTTCTATTCTGTTCCCACCTACGATTCGAAAACCTTCCCACTGGTCTTTATTTCCACCGAATCTTTCTGCAGTCCATTCCTCTTCAATTCTTTCAAAGAGGTGATGCATTCCCCAGTAAAGACCATTAAAATATACATGCACCTCTCTTTGCAGTGCTTCTGGATATCCCATTAGTGAATGGGCATCTCGGAACCATTGGTCTCTGATATACATTGCATTGTTGTAAACATTTTCATGAGGGTGGATCCATGAATTACCATTTCCACCTCGCAGAATAATAGAATTAAATTGGTCTGTAGGTGCTTCTGATCTGAACAGCGGGTACTTTAGAATATTAGATCCATATTCGTCCCTAAATATGAGTCGGAAATTATGTTTTGGCCTTGTCGGTGATCTAGACGCATTTCCATTCATACGCATTCCAGCATTCAGTTGTTTAGCCGGACTTTCCGCGAAATTAATTAGTTCAACGGAGACCAGACGCTCGGAACCATCTCCTGAATCTTGTGGATTCATCTGTATTCCAGTTTTTGGATCAAAGAGATTGGTTCTATCTGTAACAATGGAGACAGTTGGGATGTCTAGTAGACCCTCCATAATTTCTTTTCTTGTGTATAAAGATCCGACGACATTTGGATCCATTCCATAATCACCTCCGATGATTTGTAGGGATCGATTTTTCCATGGAACTGGATAACCTTCCGGGCTATCATCTTGATCAAGTACATCATCCAGAAATATATAAGTTTGTGTGTCTGTGTTTGATGGCATGAGACCGGTTTTGATGCCGATCGCTCTTAATGGAGTTGTCTTGGTAATTCTGACATGAGCAGTGGGCTGCGATTCTTCATTATCTGCCACTATTTTTATGCCATTTTCTAGTCCGGGCTCACTGCCGTCTTTCGTGTAAATGATAGTTGAACCCTCAGTTTTGCATGAAATGACAATATTCAATGGTTCTGAGAAGAAACCTCGATCAATACTAAATTTAGTATCTTTAACTAGACCTGTGTAAGTTATAGTGGAGTTTGGTTTTCCTGGGGTCGGCAATTCGAAATAACCCTCTTTTGTATCCTCTTGAGATGAGCTCAATTGGGCAATTAGTTTAGGAATTAATAGGACATCTGAACTGGTGACGGAATTATTCATTAAGTGAAATGAGAGAACATTTTCACCGCTTAATAATTTCCCAGCAAAATCTAAGCTGAAGGTTTTCATCGGATCTCCAGCGAAAACTTCACTATTTAAATTGTTTGATGCCGTTGAGTTTGGTTCTGGTGATTCAGGAGAACTTTCACTGATTACTTTTTGGCCGTTAAGGTATACGACCACTGCATCTTCGAAATGCATTGATAAACTCATTAATTGAACGAATTGAGGACCGTCTAGAGTAAAAGGAATTCTTATATAAGCGCTAGGAGAGATGCTGCGCATTTCCGAACTTATATTACCGCCTGGTCCTATAAAGTTAGGAAAATTATATCCGAATCCTATTCCGGTACTACCTTCGAACCAATTCGAATCATCAAATTCCGGCAGGTTCCATGTATTTTCAGTGCTGTTGTTTGGTATGATCCATTTAGCAGTTGAGGGCCATGCTATTAAAGTTTTTTCGATAGGTTTATCGTGATAACCAAATCCATATGAGTAATTACTAAATTGCTTTGGGTAAGCAGGAGAAAATCCCGTTACAATGCCTACATTCTCTGGTCCTATAAGAGCAAGATATTCTCCATCTGAAGATAGAGAAAAATTGGTATGAAGTTCGGTCCCTTTTTTGTTTCGATTTTTTCCTGAGGCGAAGACAATTAGAAAACCATTTGATGGAATTATTTCGTCAGGGAAGCTCCACTTATTAAGATTATTTGAATTGTCAGTGAGGTGGTAACCTTTTGTTGATACAGCTTTGGATTCTGGGTTTTGGATCTCTATCCAGTCGGAGGAGTCCCCATCTTCGTCGAGATAGGTTCCTTCATAGTTAGCCGAGAATTCTGTGATTTTTAGCTGAGAGAAAGTCTTAGCAGGGCAAATAAAAAGTAAAATTAAGAAGAAAAGGATTGGGGTCTTATCCATATTGAAGTGATTGCTATAAGATACTCAGAATCATTGTTGATTCGAGTGCCTATCTTTAAAACCTAGGATGCTTTTATTTTTTCCCTTTAAGCCATGGGGTTTTCGGCACGAATTTTGGATTATTTTTCACCCATTCAGGTTCCGGGAACCATCGAATTCCTCCATATCTTTTATATGTTTCAAAGATATTTCCTCCGTTCAGCGCGCGTGGATCACTAGTCTCTTTTAAATATTCCTGGAGTTGTTGAGATAACTTATTGCGAATCTTGGCATGATTAGGGTCCTTCGCCAGGTTTTTCATGCATCCTGGGTCTTTTTGAATATTAAAGAGTTGTTCTTTGGGTCGCTTGCTAATAGCTAACTGAAAGTATTTTTCAATTTCGGGATCTTTTTGTTTAGCGATCATGAAACTTAGGGAGGGACACGCATCGATGTCATGATATCCCCCATGTTCAGGCCCTAGCGGAGATCCTGGGTTTCTGGAAAATTTTTGACCCGGTCCAGCAGGCCATCTTTCCGGCCTGAAGTTTTTTATATATAAGAACTCATCCGTCCTGATGCAACGTTGTGGGTAACCTAAGGAATTATAACGTGATGAGGAGTGTCGTTCTCTGCCTGCATAAATAGGAGAATTTGTATCTATGTTCGGATTTTCCAATTTGATGATATTATTAAGAAAACTCTTTCCCATAATTGGAAATTCCTTGGGGGCACTAATTGACATTGCTTCATGAATCGTTGCCGTAATGTCTATAAAGCTAATTAATTTTTCGCATATTTGATTTGTGGGTATTTTTGATTTCCAAGAAATGGCAAGGGGCATGTGAATTCCAAATTCAGTGCAGTTTGCTTTGGCATATGGAAATGCCATTCCATTATCACTTGTAATAATGATTATAGTGTTATTATCCAAATTATTCTTTTTTAAAAGCTCGAGCATTTTTCCACAGTCCTTATCGAAGCGTTCAATTTCCAATGCATAGTCAAGAAGATCATCACGGATGATAGGTGAATCAGGTAGGAATGGCGGCACTTCTGCTTGCTCTAAAGTTTTGCCAGACCTTTGACCGCTTCCTTTTTCGAAACTTCTGTGAGGATCTTTTGAGCCGAACCAGAAAGCGAAAGGAGAACCTTTGGGTTTTGATTTTATGAATTTGGAAAAACCTTCACTATAGTTTCCCTTTTTACTGCCATAGATTGGTCCTGCTGGATTATTTTCCCTGCCCCCATCAGAATAATTTCCGGGACCCCATCCTTTACCTGTGTGTCCGGTATGATAGCCAGATTCCTTGAGTAGATCCATAAAAGTCAGATATTTTTTATGGAAAGAGGAGGCATGTGTTCCAGCATGTTCAATTTGCCATATGTTTCGCCCAGTTAGAAAAGCAGCGCGGGATGGACTGCATCCGGGCGCTGAGCAAAAAGCATTTGTGAAGAGGGCGCCTTGACTTGCAATCTTATCAAAGTTTGGAGTGGAAACCATTTTGGATCCATAAGCGGATGCATGGGGAAAAGATTGGTCGTCACTTATCATCAATAAAAGGTTGGGACGTTCAGAGGCTATCCCTTTTTGTAAGAGGAGAAGTGTTATTAATTTTATTAAACGAATCATTCTATTAAGTTTATGTATCAGATATATGAATTTATTAGTTCACTTCATAGCTTCTTTCTTTCAAACTCTGTGACAATATTTTTTGATTTTTGAAATTAGCTGTTAGTATTGATATGAATATGGAAGCAGTCTGGATTCATATAGTCTATATAATTTCATGCTTTAGTTGGTTCATGAAGAGATTTTTACTGATAATCCCATTCTCATTTCAGTTATTGGATGTGGTTGCTGAACAGATTGATTTTAATCGCGATGTCAGGCCAATACTTTCTCAGAATTGTTATGTGTGTCATGGCCCTGATAAGGCTCATAGAAAAGCAAAGTTGCGTTTAGATACGGAAAAGGGCTCAAGGCAGGTAGTTGCGATTTCTAACACTTCTCATAGTGAACTCATTGCAAGAATCACTTCAAAGGATCCCGAAGAAGTTATGCCCACCATTAAGAGTGGTAAGGCTCTTACTCCGGATCAAATCGATGTTCTTACAAAATGGGTTCGGTCAGGTGCAAAGTATGAAAATCCTTGGGCTTACATTCCTCCTAAGAAAACAGAGATCCCTAAGGACGTGCCTAAAGAGTGGACTCATAACTGGATCGATTCTTTTTTATTTGCGCATTGGAACAGGGAGGAAATAAAACCTGTCCGAGACGCTGACAGTGTGACCCTAGTAAGAAGACTTTCTTTTGATTTGCTTGGGCTTCCACCTAAAATCGAGACTGTTGAAAGATTGAAGAAAGCGAAGGATGTAAATTTAGTGTATGAATCGATAGTTGATGAATTTCTTTCTTCTGAATCTTTTGGTGAAAGAATGGCAAGTTATTGGCTCGATCTAGTTCGATTTGCAGATACTGTCGGATATCATGGAGATCAGGATCATAATATTACTCCTTATCGGGATTATATTCTGAATTCATTTAATCAAAACTTACCTTTTGATCAGTTCACTAGAGAACAGCTAGCAGGTGACTTATTGAATGAACCTACAATAGATCAAAGAGTAGCCACAGGTTATAACAGACTTTTGCAAACGTCTCACGAAGGAGGTGTTCAGGCACAAGAATATTTGGCAATTTATGCAGCTGATCGTATACGCAACTTATCGGGTGTATGGATGGGGGCAACTTTAGGCTGTGCGCAATGCCATGATCACAAATATGATCCTTATACGGCTCGTGATTTTTATGCGATGTCTGCGTTCTTTGCGGATGTGGATGAATCAAAGCATTTTGCAGTCGGATCCAATTCGTTGCCAACTAAGCGGCCTCCTGAAATTTCTGTGCTAAATCGCAAGGATCGTAAGGATCTAGAATCTTTAGAGGCCCAAGTTCCTAAGACCAAAGAAATTGAAGGATTAATTAAGAAAATAAAGAGCCGGTCCGTCCTTACGATGGTTACTCAAAGTATCGAACCTCGTGTCACTAGGGTCCTTCCTCGAGGGAACTGGTTAGATGAGAGTGGAGAAATTGTCCAGCCCGCAGTTCCAGGGTTTCTGGGCAAACTTGATATTGGAGACCGTAGAGCAAATCGCTTGGACCTTGCAAATTGGCTTACCGATTCCAAGAATGGGGCCGGAGGTTTAACTGCCAGAGTATTTGTGAACAGGCTCTGGTATTTGTTTTTTGGTGAGGGAATTTCTTCGAGTTTAGATGATTTTGGAGGTCAAGGGTCGCCACCTGCGCTGCCAGATCTTCTAGATAACTTATCAGTTCATTTTCATGAAAATGGCTGGGACGTCAAAAAAATGGTTAAATTAATTGTGATGAGTCGTGCATACAAGCTGAGTTCGAGCATTTCAGATGAATTAAAAATAAAAGATCCAATTAATGAATTCTTTGCCAGACAGTCGAGGCATAGATTGCCTGCGGAAATGATTCGCGATAATGCTCTCATGATTAGTGGTTTGCTGGTCAATGATTATGGTGGCAGCAGTATTAAACCTTATCAGCCAAAGGGATATTATAAGCATTTGAATTTTCCCAAGAGGGAATATGTACAGCATCAGGATGATCGTCGTTATAAGAGATCAGTCTATATGCATTGGCAGAGGCAATTCTTACATCCCTTTCTCAAGGCCATGGACGCGCCAAGCCGAGAGGAGTGCGTTGCCAAAAGATCTAGATCTAATACACCTGTTGCCGCAATGGTTTTATTAAATGATCCTAGTTTCTATGAAGCGGCGGAATCATTTGCTAGGTATCTTTTAGAAGCAAATCATGATCATGAAGGGGATGGGATTATTGATGCTTTTCGAAGGGCCCTTTCAAGGGCACCTTCACCGCAAGAGAAGAGCCTCCTCATTAATCTTTTTAAGAATGTTATAAAGGAAAATCAGGGAAAAGAAGATGCTGAATTGCATGCATGGACAGCAGTTTCAAGGGCCATCTTTAATAGTAGTGAATTTAATACTAGGAATTAATGATCAAGGCACAGGACAGTTTTATCAATGAATTGAATCGACGAAGTTTTCTCGGGAGCGCGGGTATGGGTATTGGTTCGGTGGCTCTTAATAGCCTGCTAGCTCAGGATGCATCATCTAAGGATACGGGGGTTGCAGGACTTCCAGACCTTCCAGTGAGGGCCAAAAGAGTTATTTTTCTTTGTATGGCTGGAGGGCCTTCACATCTTGAAACTTTTGATTACAAACCAAAGCTTGATGAGTTGCATGGTAAGCCAATGCCAGAGTCTTTCACCAAAGGCCAACCCATAGCTCAGCTGCAGGGCCAACAACTCAAAGTTCAGGGGCACATGACAAAGTTTAAGGAATACGGAAAGAGTGGACAGCTCATCAGTGATTTCTTGCCTTGGACTGCAAAAATGGCTGATGAAATATGTATTCTTAGATCTATGCTAACTGAGCAAATAAACCATGACCCTGCGCACACATTCATGAATACCGGAACTGCAATTTCGGGACGGCCTTCCATGGGATCTTGGGTAAATTATGGTCTTGGTAGCGAAACTGATGAGTTGCCTGGATTTGTCGTGCTTTCAAGCGTAGGTGGTCGTAACCCTCAGCCGATTGCTTCTCGCCAATGGTCATCAGGTTTTCTGCCTGGACGGTATCAGGGAGTTGAATTTAATTCTATTGGGGATCCAGTTAATTATCTTAGAAACCCCAAACATGTTTCTAGAGAAAATCAGAGACGTGTTGTGGAGGCTGTGAAGGGATTGGATCAGATCAGAAACGAATCTATTAAAAGTGATGATATTAATACTAGGATCTCTGCCTATGAAATGGCATTCCGAATGCAAGCCTCTATTCCTGAGCTTATGGATTTTTCAAATGAGCCAAAACATATAATTGATATGTATGGGGCACAACCTGGGGATGGTTCTTATGCCACTAATTGTCTTTTGGCTAGAAGATTAGCAGAACGAGGCAGTCGATTCATTCATTTATATCACCGGGGATGGGATCACCATGGGGGTCTAGAAAATTACATGAAGATATGTTGCGGGCTGACTGATAAGCCTACTTGGGCGCTGTTAACAGATCTTAAGCAAAGGGGAATGTTAAAGGATACTCTAGTGATTTGGGGAGGAGAGTTTGGCAGGACTCCTATGTTTCAGGGGAAGGGAGGGGCAGGCCGCGACCACCATATGAAAGGATTTTCAATGTGGATGGCTGGGGGAGGTGTTAGAGGAGGTATGTCCCATGGAGCAACAGATGAACTTGGATATAATTCGGTGGATAATGTTGTTCATATTCGTGATTTGCATGCGACAATGCTTCATTTACTTGGGATTAACCATAATCGATTCACTGTTCAATATCAGGGCCTTGATGCTCGGCTAACAGGAGTAGAAAAAGCCAAAGTGGTCAAGGAGATAGTAAGTTAGACTAAAGAATCTGATTGTTAGCGCGTGATATCACCCTAATCAAGATTGCTCTTTTTCTCTCTTAGCTATGCCCTTTAGAAGTCTCCCAAGAATGTCCGCTCCTGTGATGATTCGTTTATCGCTACTGTTCCAGTAGATGATTACATCCCTATCGATAATGTCATCTTCTCTATCATCTGCTTCGACAACAAACTCTCCAAGAACTGTGTCCAGTGTTGCATTGGCATCTTTCACTACGATTGGGCGATGACAATAATCGTATATGTCTGGATTTTCATCACTGGATGCAATCTTAAAGAGATAATCTGAAGTCTTTAGTATGACCCTTGGTTCTCCTTCTTCATCTGTGATGATTGCACGGCTCTTATCATTTTTACGGAGCATATCTATAAATTCGTCACCTTCGGTGGTGCCTGCTTTTGGAATTTCAGGAAGGTCCATATTAGAGGTGAAGGAGTGTATTGTTGCCGGATCAATGCTCATTCCTTCTTTAGAAATAAGCCGATCATCAAGATCTAAAAAGTTTAATGCTCCCCGCCCTTCTGTTTCACCTATTTCTGAATCTTGTTCTCTGATGTGTTTTTGAAGGATTACCTCAATGTCTTTTTCCCTCATGAAATTGACTCCTTCTGCCCCGACCCATCCATCAAGAATGAGAGCGCTTGGTTTTGCAACTGGGAACAGGATACACTGATAGAAGCGGATGACTGGTGACAACTTGGATCCGACCCTGATAGCATTGCGGGAGAAGTAAGCCTGCGGAAGAATTTCGCCAAGGAAAGTAATGCCAACAGTTGATATCACAAAAGCATAAAAACCACTTCCCGGAATGACTGAATCCATCAACATTGCCAGAATAACGTTCACTCCAACATTCCCCCAAAGAATTGTAGAAAGAAGAAAATTTGCATCTTTGCGTAGAGCAAGGATCCTAGCCGCAGCCTCGTTTCCATTTTCCACTTCAGTTTCAAGTCGTAACCTTCCTATTGAAAAAAAGGCAAGATTTAAACCGGAAAACATTGCTGACTGACTGAGACAGAATGCTATTGCTATCGATTGAAAAATAAAAATGGTATGCTCTTCCATTGGTTGCTGCTTCTGTGCACATTTAGCACATGGCAGATAAGTGAGTTAACTATAAAGCAAAGATTATAGAACAATCAATTATAATTCGCATTGCCTTTTACCCTGTGGTTTCTTGATATTTTTAATTAAATTAGTCAATGAACAAAATAGCGTGTTTAGATCTTGAAGGAGTTCTTGTTCCGGAAATATGGATTGGAGTTGCAGATAGGACAGGGATTAAGGAGTTAAGAGCTACGACTAGAGACATATCTGATTATTCTGAACTGATGCGTATGCGATTGAGTGTATGCGATCAGAATGGACTGACCTTGCAGGATATAAGCGAAGTTATTTCTAAGATGTTGCCTTTGCAGGGAGCTGAAGAATTTTTGTCTTGGCTTAGAGAAAGGTTTCAAGTCGTAATCTTATCAGATACCTTCTACCAGTTTGCCTATCCTTTAATGAAACAATTAAATTTCCCTGCATTGTTTTGTCATAATCTTGAGGTTGATGATAGTGGTCGAATCACTGATTTTAAATTGAGAATGAAGGATCAAAAAAAACAAGCAGTCAAAGCATTTCATTCTTTGGGCTTTCAAGTGATTGCAGTAGGCGATTCTTACAATGACACTTCGATGCTTTCTGAAGCTGACAAGGGCATTCTTTATTGCCCTCCTCAGAATGTGATTGATGAGTTTCCTCAGTTTCTGATTACTAAAGATTATATTGAACTTCGAGCTGCTTTTAGCTGATTTTTTATCATTTTGAATGTAAATATTCTGATTTTTTTCTTTAGTTAAATCAGTATTAAGGTTTTTCTTTAAAGGTACTGAATTGTAATTATTAAATACTCTAACAAAATGCCCATAACAAATAGACGTCATTTCATTAAAACATCTGCATTGGCAACTGTGGGTGGTTTTCCTTTTATTGCTAATACCAAGGCTGCGCCTAAAGCTATTGGGGCTAATGATAGAATGAGGATTGCTGTTGCTGGATTAAATGGTCGTGGCAAGAGCCATATTGGAGGTTTTCTTAGTCAGAAAAATGTTGAAATTGCTTATGTCATTGACCCGGACCAACAGGTGTTAAGTCGTACGGTTGAGAGTCTTAAGGGGCGTGGGCAGAAGAATGTTAAAGGGGTAACTGATGTTAGAAAGGCATTGGAGGATAAAAATGTTGATGCGTTGACTGTCGCTGCTCCGAATCATTGGCACTCTTTAATGACTATATGGGGAGCTCAAGCAGGTAAGCATGTATACGTAGAAAAGCCAATGAGCCATGATGTATTGGAAGGTAGAATTGCAGTTGCTGCACAGGAAAAATATGGAGTGGTTATTCAGCATGGTACACAGCAGCGAAGTAATGCAGGGCGTGCCGGTCTTCATGAACAAATAAAGGCAGGTAAGTGGGGTCGTCTCAAGATTTCTTACGGTTATTGCTGTAAGCCTCGAGGCAGTATCGGTCACAAAAATATTAGTGATCCTCCTGCTCACCTTGATTGGAATCTTTGGAGGGGTCCTGCAGTGATCGATAAGTTTCATGGGAATTACGTTCATTATAATTGGCATTGGTTCTGGGCCACTGGTAACGGCGATCTTAACAATCAAGGAACACATGAATTGGATGTGGCTCGTTGGGCAATTGACGATGACCAGACTCATCCTGTCAGAACAATGGCCATCGGTGGTCGTTTTCAATGGAAAGATCAAGGAGAGACTCCTAACACAATGTTTGGGATGGCTGAATACGCTAACGGCCAGCAGGTTTTCTTTAATGTTCGAAATGTAAACTATAAGGGTTACCAGCGTCAGGTTGAGAACCAGTATTACTTTGAAGATGGGGGTCGAATTATTGGTAGCAGTTACTATCCTAAAGGAAGTGACAAAGGTGAAAAGATTGATTTCGGTGAAGGTAAAGTTACGCCAGGCGGTAATTGGGGTAGTTTCATTGCCGCGTGTCGCGCTGGGAAGCCTGAGATGGCAAACGGCAATGTTAAAGATGCACACTATGGTTGTGTATTAGGTCATCTCATGAATAATTCATACAGGCTAGGCGAAGAGGTTCCGTTTAATCAGAAAGCAGGACGTTTTGGAGACAATAAAGATGCAGCTGAACATTTTGGTAAGCTGCATGAAATTATGGGCAAAGGTGTAGGAGTTCCTGAAAAAGATAACTATTATACTGTTGGCCCTTGGTTAGATTTTGATCCGAATAAGGAAAGGCACACTGGTGAGCACGCAGTTGATGCAAATAAACTTCTCAAGGATCCAAATAATTCCGGATTTAAAGTGCCGGAATTAAAGAATGTTTAGATATTTTATTTAATATATTATCAGTGATCGAAAGTTAGCTTTTGACGTTGTAACAATAGATAATTTCCTGATCCCGGAGGTAGAGGTTCCCCCCGATAACTACGGGGTGAGTCCAGATTTTCCCGGACGGTTTTCTCAACTTGGTCTGAGGGCTTAGCTTGAAGCGACTTGATTCCGTCCACCCCTTAGGACTTGCTCTGACTAAGGCAATTGTGCCGTCACTTTCGCCAAGACAATAAAGCATGCCATCCGCGTAATGAATCGCACCTTTGCCGAGATCTTTAGACTTCCACATTTCTTCACCAGTTGCAAAGTTCTGACACTTCCAACCACCTCTGTCTGAATGACCATATACGTGATCCCCAATGAGGATGACTCCACCATGGTGATTTATTATAGTATCATTGTTGTATTCCTCTTCAACTTTCCCTCCTTTTCCAAGTCTTATCATTTTACAGCCAACGCCATAGCCTGAGCTGATATAAATTTTACCATCTTTGTATATGGGGGTTGGAATAACTGCGGTCCTACCGTTCCAGTCAGTTTTCCATAGCAGTTCCCCATTGGTTGCGTCTATCCCGGCAAGTGTTTTCATGAATAATTGCACATACTGAGATTTTCCTTCATGAGTGATTGGTATGATTGAAGAGTACTGTGCGCTGTCATTCAAATTTTCACTTTGCCATAATTTTTTTCCGGTTAATTTGTCGAGTGCCACAATGGCCCCTCTTTTTCCACCTGGCGTACATACGAGCTTTTTCCCATCAATCAAAACTGATTCACTGTATCCCCAGAACGGAACCTTGCCGCCAAATTGATCGACAAGATCAACGCTCCAAACACTTGATCCATCCTTAGTTTTCAAGCAAGCCACCTCTCCATTCGGTCCTAATACATATACCCTGTCTCCATCAATTGTTGGGGTTCCTCTTGGACCATTCCCCCAATTATTTTTGAAGCCTTTTCCGATTTTTTTACTCCATATTTCCTTACCGCTTTTCGTGCTAAGGGCTATTAAATATATTTCTCTCTCCCTTTCTCCCATTGTGAATAGCTTATTATCTGAAATCGCTGGACCTGAGTAACCGACTCCGGCATTTTTATACAACCATACCTTTTCGGGTCCTTCCTTTGGCCATTTCTTTAGTAGGCCAGTATCTGGTGAATGGTCATTAAGACTGGGACCTCTCCACCGAGGCCAGTCTGTTTGAGCTTGCGCAAATGAAAGTAGGGTCAGGCTTATTACAAGGATAATTAAATTCTTCATGCTTATTTTATATCTAATACTATGAACCGGTCTTGATAAAAATTGTAAACCGAACACTATGCATTATCAATCCTAACCGTTTGTCGCATTAAATATTGATAAGAATCATTACTTTTGAGTTCAATTTTAGCTTATGTTTGTGCCTATGAGATTGTTTATTCTCTTACTTTCAATAATAAAAATGGCGGAGTGGGGACATGCTGCTCAGCAACCGAACTTTGTTTGGATTATTTCTGAGGACAATTCTATCCACTATCTGAATCATTTTTTCCCGGGCGGTGCAGACACACCAAATATCAAAAAAATGGCCAAAAATGGGATAACCTATGATAATGCTTTTTCCAATGCGCCAGTGTGTTCTGTTGCCCGTTCAACACTAATTAGTGGATGCTATGCTCCGAGGATAGGAACTCAGTATCATAGGAAGACTTCCATGGCACCAATGCCTGAAGGGGTTCGAATGTTCCCATCCTACCTTCGTGATAAGGGCTACTATACGACGAATCGATCTAAGACTGATTATAACGCAGTCCCGGGAAAGGGAGTTTGGCATGAATCTTCTGGAAAGGCGCACTGGAGAAAAAGAAATGAAGGTCAGCCTTTTTTCCATAAGGCTAGTTATGCCACTTCTCATGAGAGTTCATTGCATTTTACTGCCCGAGCAATGGAAAGTCAGCCGACAAAACATGACCCTGATTCTGTGCGGCTTGCTCCCTATCATCCTGATACTCCTACCTTTAGATACACTCATGCAAGGTATTTGGATAACCTAGTTAAAATTGATGATATCGTTGGGAAAGTGATCAATGAGCTTGAGGAGGATAATTTGCTTGAAGATACTTTTGTTTTTTACTTTGGGGATCATGGGGGCGTTTTACCTAGGAGCAAAGGGTATGCTTACGAGAGTGGGCTTCATGTTCCATTAGTGGTACGGGTGCCGAAAAATTTTAAGCACCTAGTGAAATTCGAGCCTGGGCATCGTGAGAAAGGTTTTGTCGAATTTGTAGATTTTGGGCCGACAATATTAAATCTTGCCGGAGCTGTGATTCCGGGCGGTATAGATGGAAGACCATTTCTTGGGGAGGGTGCAGGGACACGAAATTATACTTTTAATTATGCTGATCGATTCGATGAAAAGTATGATTTTGTTCGATGGATTAGGAAAGAGAAATACAGTTACCAGAGGAACTTTCAGCCTTTCAATTTTGATGCTTTGCAGAATGATTATAGATACAGACAGCTTGCTTTTGAGGAATGGCGTCAGCTTTATAAAAAAGGAAAACTTAATTCTATTCAGAGACAATTCTTTGAAACTAGACCCGTAGAAGCTCTCTATGATGTAGAAGCTGATCCTCACGAAATCCGTAACCTTGCCAGTGACTCTAGTTTCGCCAAGATCCTTGATGAAATGCGTAATCTCATGAGTTCAGAGTTGCGCAGAATTAATGATCTTAGTTTCTTTCCTGAGCCTATAATGTTGAAAGAGGCTATGAAGAGCCCTGTAAATTACGGTAAAGATAAATCAGATCACATCAAAAAGCTTGTAGGTATTGCTGATTTACAGTTAAGACCATATAAGAAAGTCGAGTCCCAGATAAAAGAAGCCTTACTTTCCGATGATCCGTGGTCCCGTTATTGGGGATGCATTGTTGCTAGCTCACATCGCAAGATTACTAGGGAACAAGTTGGGTTGATAGTAAAGATAGCAGATAATGATATTGAACCATTAGTGCGGTGTCGAGCTGCGGAATTCTTGGGTCTTACGGGTGAAAAGGACCCTAGACCTGCCATTAAACAGGCTTTAAAAATGTCCACCATGGCAGTTGAAACCAATCTCATTCTTAATACGGCTGTATTACTGCATGATCGACCATCAGGCTTCAAATTTAATGAATTATCTATGGAAGATGTTAATCATGATGGACGATACGTTGAAGCGCGAATTGCTTATTTATCCAATAAAAAAACATCTGTTCCTTTAAAGAAAAAGAAACGCAAGAAAGGTTAATTTTCTTTTTTGCAAGGATACATTTACTTTTGTTAGTTGATTAAATTGATCTGATAAAAATAAAAAACCGCCACCTAATTAAAGGCGGCGGTTTTCATGTGATACTATGCTAGGTCACTAACCTACCTCTGCAATTGTTTGCAGGACTCTTGAGGCAATCGCATAAGGATCACCTTGTGAGTTTGGTCTACGATCTTCGAGATAGCCTTTGTGACCATTCTTAACGAATGCGTGAGGCACGCGAATTGATGCGCCACGGTCAGCGACTCCCCAACTAAATTTGTCTATTGACTGTGTTTCGTGGAGTCCAGTCAATCTCATGTGATTGTCAGGACCGTAGGCTGCAATGTGAGCCTCTCTGTTCTTTTCGAAAGCATCCATGAGAGAATTGAAGTAATCTTCACCTCCTTCGTCGCGTAACTTATCAGTTGAGAAGTTACAATGCATTCCAGAACCGTTCCAGTCTCCTTCGAACGGCTTGCAGTGTAAATTAACGTCCACGCCATATTTTTCCGCGCAGCGCAGAAGAAGATAACGAGCTACCCACATCTGGTCAGCACAATTTTTGGAACCTTTACCGAAGATTTGGAATTCCCATTGTCCCTTAGCCACCTCTGCATTGATGCCTTCGTGGTTAATTCCTGCAGCGAGGCAAAGGTCAAGGTGTTCATCAACAATTGTTCTTGCGATGTCGCCCACATTTTTATAGCCGACGCCCGTATAGTATTCACCCTGAGCTTCAGGATATCCTGTCTCAGGCCAACCAAGGGGGCGCCCATCCTGTTCAAGGAAATATTCCTGTTCGAATCCGAACCATGCGCCAGGATCATCAAGAATATTTGCCCGTGCATTCGACGGATGAGGATTTCCGTCTGGAAGCATTACTTCGCACATTACGAGTGCTGCGTTTCCTGAGCGTCCTGCGTCAGCATAAATTGCAACAGGCTTGAGGATACAGTCAGAGTCACCACCTTCAGCTTGTTGAGTTGAGGACCCATCAAATCCCCATTCAGGTAAATCTTCTAGGGTTGGAAATTCATCGTAATCACCAATTCTTGTTTTACCTCTTACGTTAGGAACGGGGGTGTAGCCGTCTAACCATAGATATTCGAGTTTGTATTTTGCCATTTTTTTTATGTAGGTTGTTTTATCAGGGTATTTTTTAGTGCTAAATGCAACTTGCTTGACTGTCCATACGAATTTTCGTATTGGCAGAGAATTAATTAGAAAAGCAGACTGCGTGCCAAATGTCCATTTTCTTTAATTAAAGATATCAAAGGAATCAACATTTCTTAAATATAATATTTTCCTTGGATTTTTTTATAAACACTGAATTGCTAATAGATAGGTATTAGGCAATCTAAGTCCTTAATATTAATATTTATGAGGGAAGAAAAGAACACTCAGCGATCACTCGTCAATATTGGTTTTGATGGGCGAGTGCACAAAATTTTTAGAGGCCCGAAAGCCAAGGAGCGGTTTACAACCGAAGTCAAAGTTTTGGAATTTCTTGAAACAAGAAATTGTGAATTTGTTCCTCGATTAATCGAATCAGATCCTGATTCATTAAAAATCATTACAAGTAATGTGGGCAAGAAAGTAGAGGTAATGGGAGAAGAAAAAACCCAAGAAATTTTCCAGCAACTTGAGGCATATGGTGTGCGCCATGAAGATCCTTATTTACGAAATATAACTTACCGGCCATCCGATGGTCAATTTTGCATTATTGATTTTGAGTTCGCTACTATTCTAAGTGAAGAGAAATCTAAAAGTGAAGGAGGTAAAGGAGTGGAAGTTGATGTGGTCGTTGAATGGAATTGCCAGACAGATGTTGGTAGGTTTAGAAAGAAGAATGAAGATGAGTTTCTTGCCTTGTCACTTGATTGTGAAGGAGTTCATTTTTTAGGATCCAAAGGATCAGCTTCACTTGAAGGGTCTGGCCTTATTTTTGCTGTTAGTGACGGAATGGGGGGAGCCCGTTCAGGAGAGTTTGCTAGTCGTATTGCTGTCGAAAAGATTACAGGTTCTTTACCGGCACATTCTCGTTCAGGGGTTGCTGGTTATAAAATGGATTTGAATGTTCTTAATGAACTTTATCAATCTATTAATTCGGAAATGATTAAATTTGCTGATGCTTATCCGGAATGTAAAGGAATGGGTGCAACTTTGAGTATGTGCTGGTTACTTTCAGATCGATTATTGCTCAGTCATATCGGAGACTCTAGGATTTATCGGTATCGTGAGGGAAGTTCAGGTCAATCATCCCTAATTCAATTAACGGAGGATGACACGAGAGTCGCAGCGATGTTGAGGGCAGGAAAGATTTCCAAATATGAAGCTCGTAATCACCCTATGAAAAACATGCTCAATAAAGCATTGGGAGCAGGGAATCAATTTGTAGATCCACAAGTTAAGGAAATGAAATTTGATTCAGGAGATCGTTTTTTGATTTGTTCGGATGGTGTTACTGATGGAATATTAGATAGCGAATTGGAGGGACTAATGAGAAATAGATCTGATGTGGAGTCGATAATTGAATGTGCGGTCCGGGTCTCAGGAAGGGATAATGCAACAGCTATTCTTATAGATATTATTTAAGTTAATTGTTGATACACTTTTTAAAAAAAATAATAACCCCCAACAATTATTTATATTAACCTATTCACTAGGGTCACTAGTGATGTTTAACGAAATGTATCGTAATTAAGTAACGATTTCTTTAATGACTTTGCCGTGAACGTCAGTGAGACGATAATCTCTTCCTTGGAATCTGTAAGTGAGTTTTTCGTGATCAAATCCTAGCAGATGTAAGAGAGTTGCCTGAAAATCATGGACATGAACTTTGTCCTTTGCTACCGAAAAGCCGAGTTCATCTGTTTCTCCATGTGAATATCCTCCCCTTGCTCCTCCTCCAGCAATGACCATGCTGTAAGCATCGGGGAAATGATCGCGACCTAGGACTTTTCCTCCTGCTGTTCGTCCTTCCCTGAAAGGGGTTCTACCAAATTCACCTCCAATGATAATTAAAGTTTCATCAAATAGTCCCCGTTCTTTTAGATCCTTAATCAATGCAGCGATTGGTTTGTCTGTCTTGGCGCATTTATTAGTTAGGCCTCCGCGAATGTCTTCTCCAGGATTGGTGCCATGAAAGTCCCATCCCCAGTCAAATAATTGCACAAATCGAACATTTTGCTCAGTGAGGCGTCTCGCAAGAAGACAATTGTTTGCAAAGCTGGATCCTCCTGGCTGAGCTCCATATGATTCGAGGGTCTTTTTCGATTCTTTGGAAATGTCCATTACTTCAGGTACTGCCATTTGCATTCTGAAAGCTAGTTCGTATTGTGCAATTCGGGTCAGCGTTTCGGGATGTCCAAAGTCTTTTGCTGCTTGTTCGTTGAGTTGCTTTAGCGCATCTAGAGAACTTCGACGAATGTCACGATTCATTCCCTTAGGATCTGAAAGATAAAGGACCGGATCTCCCTTCGAGCGACATTGAACGCCCTGATAAACTGATGGGATGAATCCTGTTCCGAAAGAGTTTTTACCGCCGTTTGGTTGAACGCCGTTAGAGATAAGGACAACGTATCCGGGCAGATTTTGATTCTCAGTTCCCAGGCCATAAGTTACCCAGGACCCGAAAGAAGGGCGTCCTGGCCTAGGGGATCCTGTATGCACGAAAAGCTCTGCCGGTGCATGATTGAATTGGTCTGTGTTCATTGATTTGATGACACAAAGGTCATCTGCTAAACTATGGAAGTTAGGTATTGCGTCGGACATCCATGTTCCACCCTTACCGAACTGTTTGAATGTTCTTGGTGTGCCCATTAGCTTTGGCCTACCGCTCGTAAATGCGAATCTCTTACCTTTGTAAAATTCATCGGGGCAATCTTCGCCGTTTCGTTTTACCAGTTCGGGCTTATAGTCCCACAGATCGAGATGGGGTGGAGAGCCTGTCAGATGAATGTATATGACGCGCTTCGCTTTTGCATCGAAATGAGCGCGCTTCGGTGATAAGGGATCAATTGTGGTTGCATTGGCATTTGAACCAAGCATTTGATTAAAGGCAATGCTCCCAATACTTATCCCGCTGCCTTTTAAAAAGTGTCTGCGAGTTTGGTGCTGAATTTGCTGATTATAGATATTCATCGCTTCATTAAAAATTCATCCAGGTTTAATAAGACGTTGCCCACAACTGTTAGGGCTGCAAGTTTTGAGTTGTCTAGCCCTTTTTGATTTTTGATCATCGGTTGAGTCACCATCAGTTCGGCCAATTTTGGGTCTTGTTTGTAAGTGCTGTAGGCCTTTTTAAATAATTTTTCCAAGCTATCTATTTCTTCAGGCTTTGCAGGTCGAGACAAACAAATTCTAAAGCCATGACTGATGCCTGAAGCGCTATCTTTTTGTTTAGAGGAGACTTGATACATTTCTCTTGCGAGTGATTGTGCGGCTTCAACGTATACAGGGTCATTTAAAGTTACTAATGCCTGGAGCGGAGTATTCGTACGGTCCCTGCGAACAACGCATACCTCACGGTTAGGTGCATCAAATGTTGCCATTGAAGGGTAAGGGTTTGATCTGCGCCATGAGGTGTAAATGCCACGACGGTACCTGTCTTCTCCTTCTGAAGTTTTCCAGTCGATTCCTCCACCAAATGCAGCATTAATTCCTAGCTTTGGTTGTGGTGGTCTTACAGATTGTCCATACATTTTAGGACTTAGTAGACCCGCAACTGCCAACGCTTGATCCCTTATCATTTCTGCAGAGAGTCGAAATCTTGGCCCTCTGGCAAGTAATTGATTGTCGGGATCTTTTTCGAAGGATTCTGGATTCACATTTGATTCCTGACGGTACGCACCAGACATGACAATGAGTTTAATAAGAGATTTCATATCCCAACCATTTTCAATGAATTCAACAGCTAACCAGTCCAGTAGTTCTGGATGAGATGGAAGTTCTCCCTGTGATCCGAACTCTTCACTTGTTGCTACAATTCCAATGCCAAATATTTTTTCCCAAAAGCGATTGGCCAAGACTCTAGCGGTCAAAGGATTGTTCTTGTCTACGAGCCATTTAGCTAGAACCAATCTATTCACTTTTTCTTTATTATTCATCTTGTGAAAAGTCGACGGTAGTCCAGGAGTCACTTCTTTATCTTTTGCCAGGTAATTACCTCTTAACTGGATGTGAGTTTTTCTTAATTTTTTGGAGTCGAGTTCTCTCATAACAGGGACAGTAGTAGAGGGTTTAATCTCCTTTATTTTTTTCCTCCCCGCTGCTAAATCAGCACTCAATTGTATTGCTTTTGGATTCAGTTCCGCGAAATGATCAAGTAAGGTTTTTATATCTTCTTTTGTTCTTTCTTTCTTGGGTTTGTTAAGGATGTTGGTGATCGTCATGGGTAGGGCACGGGCCGGAAGATTTCCATTAGTCACGGAGATTCGGAACCTTCCCATTGCATGCTCCCCATAAGTTTGTCTTAGAGTGAACTTGAGGTCTTTGCCTGATAAGGGTCGATCCAACTCAAAGACGGCATGATGATTTTTTCCTACTTGTGGGCCAACTGCCCACCCAGAATGGCCTCCGCTATTACCATCGATGGCAAGATTTACACCAAAATCTTTCTGATTAAAACTCGAAGTAGCTAAACTGAAGATAGCTTTTGATGCGCCATCGAGGGGTATTTCTTTTTTTTGTTTTGGAGCCTCTTTGTAATTTTGAGACCACACAATTTTCCTCTTTTGATCAAGTATTGATAGATTGAATCCGTTCAGTCTACTGCTGACGTTCCCGTCAGTTCGGTTCCAGATTATAATCTTTGAAATGTCATGCTCACTTCCAAGATCCACTTCCCAGTGAGGGTCGTTCTTTCCGGTGTCAGTATGCGAGACGCTCCCTTTATTGTAGTCCCCATCCTTGTTTCCATCAATTGCTCTTGAAGCGATAGCATCTGTGTAGTCACTTGATTGAGTCGCTTTACCCTTAGTCGCGACGTTTCCCGATTGAGTTAATACTTCAACTTCTGCAAGATGTATCATTTTTCCGTTACCTGGCAAATCGATGCGAACAAATTGTCCTTTCTTAGCCAATGATTCGGTCTCCGCGAGTAGCTCGATTTCATTGAGCACAAAGTTACCTTTTCTCCCAGGACCTTTCCAGTCGCTGAGACTTTCGTGAGTCAGTGGCTCAATTTTCATGGCTGTTATTTTATCTACCGGTGAAATTCCCTGGACGTAATAAGTGTCCGTTGGCGCTTCTTTACCGCTTACTAGAAAGGAACCGTCCTTCATAAGTTCAAATGTTGCCCCTGAGTCGGCAGTGGCAGTAGTATTCCCAAGCAGTTTCCACCGATTGTTTTCATTATTTAATTTTGATTCCCATTCATTAAGGGCAGTCAAATTTTCCTTATTCGGTGAACTGAGTGTGGTTTCAAGTTTCTTTATTTTTTCTTCTAGAACCTTTATCTCCTTGTTCTGATCAGGGCTCATTACCTTGATGATAGGGCTCTCATCGCGTCTGTCTGCGTCTTGAGTCTGGTTCAAAATTGCAAAGAGCTGAAAATATTCTTCTTGTGTGATTGGGTCATATTTGTGTGTGTGACATTGTGCGCAGGCCATTGTAGTCCCCATCCAAGTGGCCATGGTTGTGTTGACCCTGTCGACTATTGCGACGTTGCGGTATTCTTCATCGTTAGTGCCTCCTTCATTATTGGTTTGAGTGTTACGATGAAAGGCAGTTGCTGTTAATTGCTCGGTAGTTGGTTCTGGTAGAAGGTCGCCCGCGATCTGTTCGACTGTGAATTTGTTGAATGGTTTATTTTCATTGAAGGAACGAATTACATAGTCTCTGTATGCCCAGATAGTGCGGGGAGGATCATCTGCATAACCTGATGAATCTGCATAACGAGCTAGATCAAGCCACATCCTTGCCCAGTGCTCTCCAAATGATGGGTTAGCTAATAATCGATCTATAAGGTTTTCATAAGCTTTTGGACTTTGATCCTTTATGAAGGATTCTACTTCGGTAAGGCTTGGCGGCAGACCAGTCAGGTCTAAGGAGACTCGACGCACTAGCGTTTCTTTTGAGGCTTCCTTTGATGGCTTTAAACCTTCTTTGGTTAACTTTTCTTGTAAGAATGCATCAATTTCGTTTTTGATGCTGTCATTAGGTTCTTGTGATTTTGGCGCTTGGGGTCGGATTGGTTTTTGATATGACCAGTGCTTTTCATATTCCCCACCTTCTCTTATCCATTGCTTAAATAATTCGATTTGTTTCGGAGTGAGTTTTTCTCCTGCCTTCTTTGGGGGCATTGACTCTTCAGGGTCTTCAGTGCTGATCCTATAAATTAATTCACTCTCATCAATGTTGCCGGCAACGATGGCTTTTATGCCATCATTGTCCTTGGTAGCTCCCTCGAAAGTGTCTAGTCTCAGATTGGCCTTGCGTTCGTTTTCATCTGGTCCGTGACAGCGGAAACAATGATTGGAAAGTATAGGGCGTATATCATTTTTAAAACTGACTTTTGCAGATGCAGCCGAGAGGCTTAAGGATAGCAAAATGAAGTAGCGGATCAGCATATTCTCATATTAACAGCAAGAGTTTAGATTTACATCAAAAAACAGCCTAGTATTTTATTAGATGAATTTAAATTAACGTTCCCATCGCATTTTCCAGATTGGGCTAGGTGAATGCGCCTCGTTGAATATTTTCAGAGCATTTTTGACTAGTTCTGGTTTTGTTTTTCGTAAATCTTTTCTTTCTCCTGGATCGGTAACGAGGTCATATATCTCAATTGGTGGGTTGGGATTCTTTTTAATGTTACGTTGAATTACCTTCCAATTCCCAAGTCGTATTGCTCTTGCGCCACTCCGTTCGTGAAATTCCCAATAAAGATATTTATGTTCTCTTTGATTGTTTTTGCCTAATAGAACAGGTAGAAAACTAATGCCATCAAGGTTCTGAGGTATTTTCTTTCCGGCAACATCACAGAGTGTCGGGAAAATATCCCAATGAGCACTCATATGATCTGTAACAGTTCCAGGAGCAATTTTTCCGGGCCACCGAGCCACTAAAGGAACTCGAATTCCACCCTCGTAAAGATCACGTTTATACCCCTTTAATGTTCCATTTGAATTAAAGAAGTCAGGCATATGACCGCCTTCTCTATGAGGTCCATTATCAGAACTAAGCATGACCAGCGTATCTTGATTTAATTCAAGCTCTTTAAGTATTTCTAGGATCTGACCAACTCCTTCATCAAGTTTTGTCATCATTCCTGCAAACATAGCGGCAGGGTTCTTAACTGTTGGTCCAGAATATTTTCCAATCTTGTCTTTGAATTGAGAAAATTTTTCTCTGAAAGGGGCAGCGTATTTCTCAGGCACGTGCATCGAAGCATGTGGAATAGCTACTGGTAAGAAGCAAAAGAACGGACCGTCCTGATAGGACCTAATAAATTTAAGGGCCTCTTCCATGATTAGATCATGAGAGTACGTTTTACCATCAAGACTTATTTTCTTTTCATTATCAAATAACCATTTGGGATAATAGGTGTGAGCATTTCTCTGACAATTATAACCAAAGAATTTATCGAAGCCTTGATTCTCGGGAGCCCCCTCAGAGCCTGGGTTGCCTAGGCCCCATTTTCCAAAGGCTCCGGTTTGGTAGCCTCTTTCTTTCAATGCTTCGGCAAGAGTGAAAGTGGATAATGGAATAGGGTGTTGGCCGATTGGTTTGATCTCTTTATTTCCTCGGACCGGAGTGTGCCCAGTGTGTAATCCGGTCATTAAAACTGATCGGGTCGGAGCACAAACTGTTGATCCAGAATAGTGCTGAGTAAACTTAATTCCTTCCTCGGCAAGACGGTCGATGTTTGGTGTCTTGAAATGTTTTTGCCCGTAGCAGGAAAGGTCTCCGTATCCCGCATCATCCAGTAAAATGTATATGATGTTAGGTTTTGATCTTGTGGTTCCCTGTAAAGAGGCAATGAATGGAAATATACTGAGGAAAAGAATAAGTTTCATAGAAGCAATTATG
>JAAZZC010000230.1 GCA_014239335.1 Verrucomicrobiales bacterium | reverse complement strand
GCTAATAATTAACTGATCGGACCATTTGTTGCTTATTAGCCCTTGCAAATAGGTTTTCTACCGATAAAGTCCCATTTCGCCAAGCGAACGACCCGTTCGTCTAGTGGTTAGGACTCCGCCCTTTCACGGCGGCAACACGGGTTCGAGTCCCGTACGGGTCGCCATTTTAAGTCAAATAAGAGCAACGACTTACAGGAACCTCACGAATCCTTATTTACCCTTTGTGTACTAAAACCGGGATCATTTATTTTATGGAATAGATGCCTATAAATTCAGGAATTTTGGCATTTGGAACTACTTATAATAAATCCTATTGATCCATCATAACCATCTAGTTACAATTGATTAGAATTTTAACGGGTCTACAGAATTATGGAAAAAAGCATTTCTTATAACATTAATACATGGATGAGGGTTGGGAAAGATCTTTACCTGCCACTCATAATTACGACCATTCTTATTGGATCCTCTCTGATGGGATTCGCTGATTACTCGGCTGAAGTCATCAAAGATGAACCGGTCGCTTATTGGCGATTAGATGATGAGCAGTCTCCGGCAAGAGACGCGACGGAAAATGATTACAGTGCGTTTGAAAATAATGGCATCAATTATAAGGAAGAGTCCCCATTCCTTAATGATGATAATTCGGCCATTTCGTTCTTACAAAATGGGCAACTCATCACCGACCCTTTTGAAAAAATGGACGGAGGCGGGTTCACTGTTGAATTTTGGATTCAATTCAATTCTCTCCCCGTGGGGTTCACTAATCTCGTAGGTGATGGAGAAGGTGGTATGGATTTTATGCTCATGGTTTACGCCGGGGGTGGAGGTTTTATTCGTCCTCATGTGCAAACCGATTCCGGGTTCGCTTCAATTGATTCGGTAGACAGGATCACAGACAATGGTCTCCATCACATCGTCGCCACCTGGGACGAGGGTAGTGGAGAAATTTACTTATACATTGACGGGGAATTAGCGGATACCACCGTCAGTGCGGGAACCATTCCGACCTCAGGACAACCCATTAATTCCGATAACCCAATCTATATTGGACAGGATGGCCGTGAGCCGCGCGCTCCTGACGCGTTAATTGATGAAGCGGCGATATACAATTACGCGCTTTCGGCCGAACGAATTTTGGCGCACTTTAATGCGGTTGAGGTTCCCGAGCCTCCGGAACCTCCCGAGCCACCTGCAGATGCTGGGGGAGTCGCGATCGGGGACTCGACGTTGATTGGTGAGCTTGATTATAGTGACAGTTTTACGATTGGAGCGGATGCCATCAACGAATCGCGAGAAACTTATGCGGCACAAAGATTTCCGCTCCCGGCTGGCGTCGAGGTAATCGAAAATAGTTATGGAAATCCTACAGTCTCTTGGCCTTCAAATGCTTGGTCCATTGCCAGCGACCAAGCAGTTAACCCTGGCGGGTTTGGCTACTTTGGTGGCAACGGTGCAGGAAGTAATTCCGGTATGACTCAACGAGGAGGCGGAGGTGACTGGAGTATCGCTTACGGGATGCGAGACGTTTTTATTATTCAAAGTGACTTTGTCCAACTTCCTGACCGAGTTGATTTCACGGTCGGCGGAACGCCTAACACAATTGGTGGAGCTGATAATTTAAATATATTCTTCAGGCAAACTGGAACTTCTCCGTGGTTTGAAATTGGAATATACAATTCCACGATAGGAGAAAAAGATACCGGTCTTAATTCAGACATAGCTGTTCGGAATGGAGCCATTAATACTGGTTGGAATAACTACGCGCTTCTCGTTGATGTTGGGAACGAAATGATTGAGGCCTTTGTTAATGAAGAATCAAAGGGTGTCATTGACCTTAATGTGATACATGATGGCGCATATGCTGGAATACTGAACAATAGTTATATTGGGATTGGAGGAGCCGGTTCGGACCGGCTTTGGAGTGACAATTTCCAGGTTGGATCCCCAGGATTAAATGCAGCACTGGAAATTATTGAGATCAGTTATAGTTCAGTTGATAGTAACTTTTCGGTCAGTTGGAACTCCAATCCAGGAAAAAATTATGCTTTGGATTTCTCTTTTGATCTCCTGACTTGGCTAGAACTTAATGATGAGATTGTTTCGGATGGAGAATTAACGACTTATCAGGAAACATTATCAGAGGCGCTTCCTGAGAATAAAAGGTCAGTGTTCTTTAGGGTTCGAGAAGTTGAATAAGATATAATCAATTTATTTTGTATTATATAGACTAAATGATAGTGAAGATAATTAGTCAGATCTTATCTGAAAAGTGATAAGCGTAAAATTGAAAAGAAGAATTAAGGGTTATTTGAACTTTAGATTAGTTCTCTGATCGGATCGCATTCAGTCATCGCGTTTTTAAGCTCATTCGGGAGGCTCTGTATTAACCTTACCTGTCCCAAGTCAAAGAGTGAATGCATAATGGTTGCCATCATGTGCTGAGGTCGATAAGGGGTCGTTGTTGCTTTCGTTGCATGATCATCAGACTTGCCGATAACTTGGCCCATTTTGAGCCCTCCGCCAAAAAAGAGCAGGGGAGTTAGTTCTCCATAGTGGTCTCTTCCTCCGTTTTTGTTAATTCTTGGAGTTCGCCCCATTTCTCCTGTCACAACGAGTAAGATTTTATCTTCGAGTCCTCGAGCCTTTACATCATCAATGAAAGCGGAGACTGCATGATCAACTTGTGGAGCTAGTATGCTAAACCCGCCCAATCCTTTAGGGCTATTGTTATTGCTGTGATGGTCCCATCCGCAATCACTCACAGTGATAAAACCACAACCTGCTTCGCAGAGTCGCCTCGCAAGCAACATTTGTTTTCCAAGCAAATTAGAGGATCTCCTCATGTCACCCCATCGTGTCGCTTCTTTGATGTTAAATAATTTACTGGTGTCATATTTATCAATCGTGCGTGGGTCTTCTTTGGAGAGATCAAATGCTCCAGCGACGCCGCCTGTCACAATGTCAAAGGCCTGTTCCTGATAATTGCTCATATTTCCCATTAGACCATTGTCGGCGCGTTTTTTGAGTGCATCGAGTTGCTCCAATAGATTTTTCCTGTCACCGAACCTTTCGGCTGGAAGTTTTAACTCCATATTATTTTTCAGTTCGCCTCCTCCTTGTGGATCAAAGGCAGCGTGGGATGTTCCGAGATTGCCTGGTGATGTTAATGTTGGTAAGGCATTGGATTCAAAGTTCTTGCCCAATTTTAATTTTTGATCAACTGACTCGGGAAGTATAACGACATTATTTGGCATGCCCATTTCTGGATCATTTGTTCCAGCGACTCGGGAGTATATTGATCCCATGGTTGCTTTAGTTTTATTATTTCCGCTGGCCACTTTTTGGTAAGTATGCGCAGCATTCCCAGAGCCGTAAGAGCGCACAATTGAGAACTTATCTGCCCGGGCAGCGAGTTGTGGGAAGTGTGATCCAAATGTGATCCCGGGGTGTTTCGTTTTCACTTCACCAAAGATTGAACGTATTTCGGATGGAGCATCCATTTTAGGATCGAAGGATTCTATATGCGAAGGCCCCCCGTTCAGGAACAGAAACACGACAGATCTGCCGTGCATGGCTTTGCTTAAGAGTGAAGAAGAGTCGTCGCGAGCTCTGAGCATTTCCGGCAATGAAAGTCCCGCTAATCCAAGTGACCCGATTCGGAGAAAGTCTCTCCTCATGAAACCTGAACAGTTATGAGTGGGAGAGGAATCCGAAATCGTAATCATTAACTTAACGATATTATATTAAATAACACGGGTTTGTCTACTTTGTGCTGAAATAAAAAGGCCCCACTTGCTGATAGCAATTGGGGTCTTTTGCAATAATTAGTTAAAAGCAATTAAAGGTAAACCTTAGATCTTTTTGCCTTCTGCATCGAATTTTGTCCCTTTCCATTCACCCGTTTCTGCACCGCCATCGATCCACTCTTTCAGGGCTTTTAATTCATCTGCGGTGAGAGGGTCCGCTTTACCTTCAGGCGGCATGAAATCGTCATGAGTTTTATCTAAAGTGACTCTCGTGTAAATGAGGCTTTTTGCGGAATCCTTTGCGACAACTGTATCGCCTTCACTGCCTCCCTTTTTGATTCCTTCTGGTGTGCTGAGAATGAGTTTTCCTTTAGGTTTTTTAGTCCTGCCAGAGGATGTTTTGTAGGGTTCTCTGTGGCAAGACATGCACTTCTTTTCGAGCATTGGTAATACATCTGCTTTAAAATCGGCAGCTGATGAGATGACCTCTAAGATAGGAAACAACAATATTGTAGTAATTAATGAGTAGCGGTTCATTAATTTACATATATACAAAAAACCTGATCAAACAACCTCAGATCCGTAATTTTTTCTATTTACTAGATCAGTAGCAATTTGAGTTGCCCTTAGAAGGCTAGAATGATTTGCGATTCCTTTCCATGCAATATCAAATGCGGTTCCGTGGTCAACCGAAGTTCTTATGATGGGTAGGCCCAAGGTGATATTGACCGCATTATCAAAGGCGAGGGCCTTTAATGGGATATGTCCTTGATCATGGTACATGCAAACGTAGGCTCCTGTAGTTTTCCTTTTTTCTGGAATGAAAGCCGTGTCCGGAACGATAGGTCCCGTCACATCAATTCCATTAGAGATTGCGGCTTCAATCGCCGGCTTAATAATTTTTTCTTCCTCGTTAGATCCAAAGAGTCCACCCTCCCCGCTATGAGGATTGAGTCCACAAACAAGAATCTTTTTAGATTCTGGACATTGTAAATCATTTAAGGCGTCAGCAGTTAGATTAATGACATCAATAATCCTTTCGGTAGTTATGCTTGAGCAGGCTTCCCGAAGACCTAAGTGGCACGTCACAAATGTCGCTGTAATTTCTTTTGAGTTTTGCATCATGCAGTACCGAGGCGATCCGGTCTTTTCTGCAAGAATTTCTGTGTGCCCCGGATAATTATATCCTGCCCGATGCAGAGCATCTTTATTTATTGGGCCCGTTGTGAGTGCATCCATATTTCCATCCATGACGGTCTTGATCGCCTTATCCAGATAATCCCAAGAAGCTTTCCCTGCTTCTTTCGAAATTCCTCCCTCCTTTAGAATTTTAATATTCATTGATTGAATATCTAAAATGCTAGGTCCTTTGATGGGTTCTTTGTTTTTTTCCCAGTCATTAAATTTGATAATATTTTCTGGAAGGCAGAGTCCAATTTTTTGTGCAGCCAATTTCATTATTTCGGAATCTCCAAAAATTATTGGAGTGAACTCCTTTAAAGATTCTATTTCATTGAGTAGTCGCACACATATTTCTGGCCCGATCCCTGACGGGTCACCCATAGTGACGGCTATCCTTGGCTTGTCTTTCATTGTTGAAGTAGCTGAGAGCTTTCCCTAAATGATCTAAGAAAGTATTTCTCTAACGATGTTTCCATGAACATCAGTCAGTCTGAATTCTCGGCCCTGAAATCTATACGTCAATTGCTCATGATCAAAACCAAGAAGATGAAGTATAGTCGCATGAAGGTCATGAACATGAACCTTCCCATCAATGATTCCGAAACCGAGCTCGTCTGTCTTGCCGTGGATGTAGCCTTTCTTTACGCCAGCACCGGCCATCCATACCGTAAAGGCATCAATGTGGTGATCTCTACCTGTGGTTTTTCTAGATTCACCCATGGGTGTTCTTCCGAATTCTCCACCCCACACGACTAGGGTATCCTCTAGGAGTCCCCTTTGTTTCAAATCAAGTATCAAAGCGGCACTTGCCTGATCGACATCTTTACATACTTTCTCAAAGTCCTTATCAAGCGTTTCACCTGGTCCACCATGAGAGTCCCAATTTGAATGATAGAGCTGCACAAATCTTGTCCCTCTTTCAATGAGCCTTCTGGCAAGTATACAATTGTTGGCAAACGAAGATTCTCCTTGTTTGGCGCCGTACAGTTCCATTGTTTTCTTGGATTCTTTTGAGAGGTCCATCAGTTCTGGTGCACTGCTTTGCATCTGGTATGCCATCTCATAGGAGTTGATTCTGGTGAGAATTTCCGGGTCCCCAACATCATCTAGCCTAATTTGATTGAGGTCACGGATAGTGTCATAAAACTTCCTTTCGCGATCCCGGTGCATGCCCTCAGGACTCTTTAAGTAAAGTATGGGGTCACCTTTGCCTCGGAAAGGGACGCCTTGGAATGATGTTGGAAGAAAGCCGCTGGCCCATAATGAATTGCCGGCGCGGGGCCCCCTTGGTCCGCTTTGAAGCACGACGAATCCTGGGAGATTACTCGATTCGCTACCGAGTCCGTACGTGACCCAGGATCCCATACTTGGTCGGCCAGGGGCTTGGAATCCGGTGTTCATGAATAACTTGGCCGGGCCATGATTAAATACGTCGGTGGTCATTCCTCTTAACCAAGTGACCTCGTCGACGATTTTACCCATGTGTGGCATGGTTTCACCAATAGTCATTCCGCATTGGCCATGGCGTTGAAATTTTCTGGTAGACCCGAGGAGTTTTTCATTGCCTTTTAGAAAAGCGAAACGTCTTCCTTCGAGTAGGCTCGGGGGAGGGGCCTTCCCGTTCAGTTCATTGAGCTTTGGCTTGTGCTCGAAGAGTTCGAGCTGACTAGGGGCGCCTGCCATGAATAAGTAGATGACGTTTTTTGCCTTTGCCTTGAGGGGAGCTTTCCTCGAAGACATCGGGTTACTTGGGTCAATCTTTGGAATGTGTTTTGCTTCAGAGTACGTTCCTAAGAGTTGATTTAGTGCCAAGGATCCGAGGCCGACTCCGCAGCTCCCAAAGAATTGTTTTCGTGTTTGTTCTTTAAGATAATTCATCACTACTCTCTGGTTATGAAGTTGTCAGTATTTAGAATAGCCCTTGATACTGCCACTAGTGCAGCGCCCTGATTCAAGGGGATGCCGCTTTTGATAATGGCTTCACTTATGAGTGATTTTGTATCTTCTCCTCCATCTTTGGTGGAAATATCTTTAGCGAATTCAATCGCATAGTTTATTAAGGTTTTAAATTCCCTGTCAGTTGGGGCCCGGCTCAATGCGAGTTTGAATGCTAGTCTTATTCTTTCGTCGAGGGTCTTATCAGCTTCCCCGGGTATTTTTTGAATGGTCCTTAGAGCAAGGCCTTGGGCGAATTCGATGAAGGCCGGATCGTTGGAAATGTTAAGAGCCTGTAGAGGTGTATTTGACCTGGCTCTGCGAGTGCAAGTGGTTTGAAAGTCAGGAACATCAAAGGTGCCGAATAATGGGTAAGGAGCACTCCTGAAGAAAACTATATACATGCCCCTACGGTAACGGTCAGGACCGGTCGTTGTATTCCAGTTTTTCTTGTTCTGGGTGAAGGCATATATCCCACTGGGTTGAGGGGGTCTTATGCCTGGTCCACCGATTTTCTTTGAAAGTAATCCGCTAGCGGAAAGTGCAGCATCTCTAATGATTTCAGCATCAAGTCTGATCCTGGATTGTCTGGAGAGAAGATAGTTTCCGGGATCAGATTTCAGGGATTCTGGACTCATTTTTGAGGATTGCCTGTAGGTCTTACTGGTCAATATGAGCCTATGCAGTTTTTTCATGGACCATCCCGAGTCGATGAAATAAGAACTTAAAGATTCAAGCAGATCAGGATGACTTGGTAGACTGCCTCTGGTCCCGAAATCTTCTTCAGTCTCGACAATACCTTTACCGAAATAACGCATCCATGTCCTGTTAACCGTGACCCTTGAAGTGAGTGGGTTCTTTGGGTTCACGAGCCATTTGGCAAGATCGAGCCGCGATCTTACCTTTGTTTTCTGTCCATTATTAGGGGTAATGGCTGAAATGAAACTAGGGCTGAGCTGGCCGATTTTTTTGTCAGGCGTGGTAAAGTCTCCTCTCATGAGTAAGAAAGTTTCACGCGGGTCTTTTTTGTCACGCATGACCATTAAGTTGGCTTTATTTTTCTCATTTTTCTCCGTGGCATTAATGAGTTCACCTTCAATGACAGGTATCGTTGGTCCGGTATTATTTCTATCCTCGGCAGAATTAAAGAACGCGTACATCTCGTAATATTCG
>JAAZZC010000229.1 GCA_014239335.1 Verrucomicrobiales bacterium | reverse complement strand
CCAGTGTCCACACAACCTTGACCTATTCCAATGGTTATTTGGAATGCCCCAACGCGTCACCGGATTCCTAGGATTCGGACGTTACCATCAAATCGAAGTCGAAGATGATGCGACTCTTTTCTTTCAATATGATAACGGAAAGAATGCAACCTTCATTACTTCCACAGGAGAAGCTCCTGGAGTGAACAGGCTCGAAGTCATAGCTGATCAAGGTGTAGTGACAGTTGAAGAAAACAACATTCTCTGGAACAAAAATGAAGTAGCTAGCTCAGAATTTAGCGCCAATTCCATGTCCGGATTCTCAAAACCTGAGATATCCACTGTCAACATTCCAATCGAAGGCAGGGGTGGCCAACACATTGAAATAATACAGAACTTTATTAATTCTATCCGTGAAGGAGAAGAACTGATATCACCAGCCATGGAAGGCATTAACAGCGTTGAGTTAGCGAACGCATCATTACTTTCTGCGTGGGAAGGGAAAACCATTGAGTTACCAATAGATGCTTCTAAATATGCATCAATCCTGAAAGAAAAAGGTGATAACTCTACTTTTCAAAAGAAGAAAATTGACGCTCAATCAATTGCCTCAGCAGATGATTTTGCGAAATCCAATAAAAAATGAAACTCACAGGAATTGCTGACGAAGCAGGAGAAACCGTAGATGCCCAGATCGAAGCTACTGCCGCATTAGGTTGGGAACATATCGAAGCAAGATTTATCAAAGTTGATGGATTTGAAAAAGGAAGCATTCACGAAATTCCTGAAGAAGCGTTTAATCTAGCCGCTCAAAAATTTAAAGATGCAGGAATAGGAATTTGCGGAATAGGTTCAACAATTGGGAACTGGGCTCATTCCATTACTGATTCATTCGAAATCACTGAAGGAGAAGTCTCTAGATGCATCACTAGGATGAAGGCACTCGACTCAACAATTGTCAGAATAATGAGTTATGCAATCCTCGAAGACGGAACAGAAAATGATTTACCTGAACAGCTCTTCGAAGAGAGGGTCACAAGGTTAAAAAAAATAATATCGAATTTCCAAAACGAAGGAATTATACCAGTCCATGAAAATTGCATGAACTATGGTGGCATGAGTATTAAACATGCACTCGAATTGCAAAAAGAAATACCAGATATGAAATGGGTATTTGATACAGGAAATCCGGTCTTCAATCCTGACCGATCCGCTCAAGAACCATATCCTCGTCAGAGCGCATGGGATTTTTATGAAGCGCTGAAACCTCATATTTTTCATGTTCATATCAAAGATGGAGTATGGGATAACTCATCAAAAGAATGCACCTTCACCATGCCCGGTGAAGGCCAGGGAAATGTAGAACAAATACTATCTGACCTAAAATTGAATGGTTATGAAGGCTACATCTCCATTGAGCCTCACATAGAGGCCGTCTTTCATGAAGAGCCTGACAAAGAAATGGACTTAGCTGAAAAAGCCAAACGGCAATTCGAAAGCTATGTTGAATATGGCAAAAAGCTCGAATCCATTATTGCCAAGATTAGCTAGCAGCTAACGATTAATTCTAAATAAAATTACTGCTCCTAACCATTAATTGCTGAGCATGATCCTTACCTGATCTGAATTATTCATCCACCATTGTAACAGCACATCAGTGTTAAGGAGGTCTTCATTCTTAAATCCTGTCATCTCGCTGAAGGTCATTGCCGCCTCGCGGACAACATCCAAATTCAAATCTGTCTCGACCACTTTAGCTAATGCGTCAGCAGCTTTACTGTTTCTTTTGTCTGCTAACAGATAAGCTGCTCTTACTCGGTTATCCACTTTCGCCTCAGCGTTATCCAATAATTCAATCAACTGATTCGTATCCAATTCCGTCTCATTCTTGAGGCTTTGATCGGGAAATAATTGGCCCACTGGAATCGTATGCGTCCCTCTCCTAAGACCATTCATGTAAGCAAATTTAACTCTAAGGATCTCTGATGCCGCACCGGTCTTTAATCTATCATCTTCACTCTCCTCTGAAACCCTAAGCAATTGGTCAAGGGACGCTCTATCTGAATTATGAATTGCCGAATCGCCTAAAGTAATGAGCTTATTTCTTTCACGCAAATAGACTAACTCTTTGTAAACGTCTTTGGAAGACACTTCAGTTAACTGAGTAATGCTTTTCAACTCACCAGATAAAGAATCTATTCTCTCACCTATAGTATTTAGCTCCTCAGTTATCTTAGCCTTTTCCTCAAACGCTGCTCTTTGATCAGACTCTAACGCCATCAAAAGATCTTTTAGGATGTCCTCCTTTAAGACTGGCAACAACAAATACCCCACGGCAAGAACACAAGAGAGTTGAACGATTATATTAGACGTTGCCCTGGACCATGCACCATTCTTCTTTGGTGCATTTTTTTTATTCAGCTCATTAGCACTGCCCCCATCGCCTGAAACAACCACTTCAGTATTAACTTCTGATTCAGTAACACTGCTCTCAGTAACTTTAATGGATTCTTTTTCGCGAACTTCTAAACCTGAATCAGCTAATGAAGCCATTCTCGCTTTCTCTCTATTTGCGACCGAGCGCTCTAGTCGCTCCAATGCATCAGCTAGAGGATCTGCTTTTTGAAGATCTTTGGATTGAGATGAGTCCATCATTGAAATACAATCAGACCATAATTGAGTTTAATTGAATTTTAGCTATCGTTAACGTAAATCAATTTTGCTTCAACATTTTATCACCACATAAACAAATAAAATTTGCTCAATTTAAATTATAGCCTCAAATCGAGATAGGGCCCTGAACATTAATCAATTAACAATCTTTTTATCACCTTATTATGACAATCGATACTCGAGCAATTCCTGAAAATGAATCTTTAGTAATTGAAGGAAAAGTCGTTGAAGATATTTGGGAATTATCAGAGTCAGATATTGTAAAAAGTGCCGGACCTTTGGGATTTAATGTTGCTGCGTCAATCGTTGACGAAAACTTATTGGTCAGAGGTGATTTTGCCGCTCCTTTCACATCTGAGTGCCCACATTGCCTCGATACATTCAAATTTTCAGTCAATTTGACTGAACATTCCCTACTTTTACCGATTGAAGGGAATTCCACGATAGACTTGACGAACAGCATAAGGGAAGATATCCTCCTCGCCCTTCCAAATTTCCCAAATTGTGAAGAAGGAGAAGAAAATAACAGGAAATGTCCAGCTTCAGGGAAATTTAATACTGGGGGTGATTTTGAAGAAATAGAAACTAAAGAATCCAAAAAATCACTCCTTAAGGATTGGGAAGAACTAAATAAACTAAATCTCGATTAACTCATTTT
>JAAZZC010000226.1 GCA_014239335.1 Verrucomicrobiales bacterium | reverse complement strand
GTGCTGCACTTATAGGCTGTGGTGGACGAGGTCCAGGAACGTACGAGGGAATGGTTCGTGATTTACCATCCAAACTGGTGGCAGCCTGTGATGTTCAGAAGGCCCGTGTCGATGGATACATCAAGAGGAAAAATCCGGAGGCTAAGGCTTATAATGATTTCCGAAAATTATTGGAGAATCCCGACGTTGATCTAGTTGCTATTGCTACCCCGCCTCATTGGCATGCATTAATTTCTATTGCTGCGGCTGAGGCAGGGAAGGACGTTCTTTGCGAAAAGCCGATGACTCGATTCATAGCTGAGGGCCGAGCAGTCGTTGAAGCCTTTGAGCGATATAAGAGGGTTTTTCAAATTGGTACATTTGGTCGTTTTGGTGCGAGCCGTAGTAGTACTAGTAGAACGATACACAAGATTATGCGTAGTGGGCTCCTCGATCCAAACCCGGGTGTGCATATTAAAGCAGGTGGTCTTAAGCTGCATAATTGGAGTGGTAAGCCTGGCTTAAAGCCGCAAATCCCATCAGCAGATCTTGACTGGGATCTCTATTGTGGCCCTAGCCCGTTCAAGCCATACGTGCCACCACGTGTTGGAGGTACGCACCGCAATTATTGGGATTATGAAGGAGGAGGAATGTGTGATATGGGTCAGCACCATTTTGACCCACAGCAATGGATTTACGGTAAAGATGATACTAGTCCAGTCACGATTGAGGCATTTGCTCCCCCATCTCACCCTGATGTGACGGGCATGTGGGCTTGGGTCGAGCTGACCTACGCGGATGGTTTTACTTTTGTCATGGACAGTAAAGAGTGGGGCCCTGGATATAAAAGGAAAGCGTCAAAGCAGGTCTCCTTGTCTCAGCTTTCGGAGAATGATCAGAAAAAGATTAAGGCTATGCCTGATCCTAAGCCGTTACTCACATTTGGCGAGGCTGTTAAACAGCGCAAACAAGCTGGAGGGCATCCGGAGGCAGCACATCGAGCCGCCTGCATCTTGCACCTTGCCAACTTAGCGATTCGCCTCGGTCGCAAGTTGCAATACGATCCCGAGAAGGAGCAGTTCGTTGGGGACGAAGAGGCAAACCGATTCGTTAATGTTCCGATGCGCTCACCCTGGCATCTCTAATAATACTATTTTAATTTTTATAATACCATGGACATACAACCTTATCTTGATCCGTTTCCGCTACCAGCCAAGCGCGGCATCTTGAGCGATATTAACAAAGAAGAAACAGAAAAAGCGGTTCAGGAGGCGATGAAAGATCCAGAGACTGTTGCTTCGCAGCTTGTGAAGCGCCTTCTCGATCCTGGCGCTGAAGGAAATGACATCCAGGCCCGCCATTTGTTACATACTATGGCCGTTCGAATTCCGGACCATGCCAGGAAAGTAAATGGTAATAAGCGCGCTAAATTTTCCCTTGTTCTAGCAAATGCGCTTTCAGAAAATTATCCGGACCGGGTCAAGGCATTTGTTATTCGTCAACTTCAGATCTGTGGAGGGGAGGAAGTAGTTCCTGCGATTGGAGCGTTCTTGATTGTTCAAGGTATTGCTGATGATGCGGCCCAGGCCCTGATTGCTATTGGGAAAGTGTCAGCGGAGCAATTTCGTAAGGCATTGCCGAAAGTTAAGAATAATTCGGTTCTTTATCGTAATGGTCTGCACGGTTTAGCTGAGTTGGCTGATGATTCATCGAAGGAATTCTTTCTTGAAGCTTTAGTTAATGAAGATGATGAATGTCGGCTCTTGGGTCTGTGGGGATTGACTCAAATTGGTGACCCTTTGACGCTGGAATCTTTTCTTAAAGCTGATCAGAAGGAGAAAGGGTTTTCGCGTATCAAGGCTGCCGGTTATTGTTTGAAATTTGCAGAGAAAATTAAGAAGAAGGACGCTGCTAAAATTTATCGACATTTACAGAAAACAAGAACCTTGCCAGAGGAAAAATATTTGCAGCAAATCGCCGCATCTGCCCTCTAGTAAATGTCTCAGGCAGGACATTGTTCTCAGCTGCCTTTCTCAAGGAGGCGGCTTACGTGAAATCCAATCCGGTAACGTTAGAGGATTTCACCGCAACACTATTTACCGCGATGAATATCAATCCGGCTTCACCCCTTGGGCTCGATGGGTTTACCTCTCCAGCCAGTAGAGGAAATCCAATTAAAGTATTGTTTTAGAAATTATATGTATTTCACTCTCCATAATCCGAAGAAATTTTTTTAAGGATGCAAAAATTCTGTACGATCGTTGTCTTTAAACTTTTATTTGAGGTAATGGCTATGGCGCAGGGGGCAGAAGGGTTTCAGCTGCGAGGAATGGCCGAGATGAAGAGCGGGGAGAAGCTTGAAGGGTGGGTTCGTTTCGAGCGTGAGACGATGATCTTAACTGAGATAGAAGGTAATGCACAGCATCAGTTTACAGCAGAGCAATTAAAGGAAGTTCGTATGCAAGTGGAAGGTAACCCTCAGATTTCGAAGAGGGTCCCCGGACTCAGAGGGCATTATTACAGTACGCCAGAATTAAGTGGTAAGATGATTGAGCGAGTTGATGCTCAAATTAATTTTCGCTGGGGAACGGCTGCGCCGATGTCAGGAATCCCGGCAGACAGATTCAGTGTGCGCTGGGAGGGAGAGATTGAGACCCTCAACGAGGGTAATTATACCTTTCACCTTCGCAGTGATGATGGGGCTAGACTCTTTGTTGACGGGAGTCCAGTCATTGACCGTTGGCGTCCACAGGCTGAAAGTGAACATAGTGGTACAATTGAGCTTGAGGCTCGTCGGAGCTATCCGATCAGACTTGATTATTTTGACGGACAGGTGCTTGCAGTTATAGCCCTTTCGTGGACTCCGCCGGGAGTTACTAAGCGATTGATTGGGGGAGATCGTTTTCACCAAGGATTTAGTGGTGAAGGTCAGATCAGTGCGCCAGGAACGGGAATTTTTTTGAAAGGTGGATCTTTCTTGTCAGGAGCGATCTCTGAGGTAGATCACAAGATGGTAAAAATCACTTACCTTGACGGGAAGGAATTGAGAATATCGAGAAATAATATTGGTGGGTTACAACTATCTCCGATCAGTTCATCTCATTATAAAGAGTTATCGGAATGGGATCCTGGATGCATGTTGATAGGAGGAGATTATTTCGAGTCAACGCTTGTTTCTTTTGATCAGAATGCTCTTAGGATGAGATCGCCACTTCTAGGAAAAAAAGATTTTAGATCTGGGCAGGTGAAATTTATTAAGCTTAGAGATTTTAATAAAAATAAGGCAAACTTTGAACTGCATACTAAATCGGGTTCTCGTTTGCGTGCTGATTGGCTAATGATTGATAGTAAGCGAGCCCTAGTTAAAGATAATTCTTTTTGCTGGATCAATCTTGACCCGTTTGATGTGGTATCGGTTTATGGTATCCCTGAAGATGATGGAGGGCAGGGGGATCGATAAAAATTAAAAGGGAAAGATAATTCCGAAATCCATTCATTCTTATGGAGCTTATTATAAATCCCAATCAATCAATACTCGAACGCAATGCCCCATACTATTTCACTAACTACTTTAGGATTATTCTTGAGTGTTCTTTCTGAGGCTAAAGAGTTGAATGAGACAGAGGATCGAAGTGATAATACAAGAGAAATTAGACCAAATATTTTATTTATTTCTGTTGATGATCTGAATGATTGGGTTGGATGTTTAGGTGGTCATCCGCAGGCGAAGACGCCGAACATAGATGCTCTAGCGAAGCGTGGAGTATTATTTGAACATGCTTACTGTGCTGCGCCGTTGTGTAGCCCTTCTCGGACCGCGGTGATGACCGGTCTTCGTCCATCCACTACTGGTATTTATGGTAACCTTAATTGGTTCAGAGACCTTCCAAAATATAAGAACTGGGTCACTCTGCCCCAATACTTCCGCAAGAATGGATACAAAGCCTTTGGTGGTGGAAAATTATTTCATCAGCCGAAAGGTAAATTTTCTGATCCTAGTTCCTGGGACGAGCAGTACTCTCTAGGTCAAGGAACGCCTCGTCCTGAACGGTCGAGGCGGTACACTCACGGGCTCAAGGAAAAGTTTTCAAACCCAATTCTTGCGAGGCTCATTGACTGGGAACCGCTTGAGAAACCAAAGGAGCAGTCCGCTGACTGGAGGACCGCTGCTGGGGCTGCAGAATTCTTGCAGCGCAAACATGAGAAGCCTTTCTTCCTCGGCTGCGGTATTTATTTGCCCCATTTGCCATGGCATGTCCCAAAAAAATATTTTGATATTCATCCTTTGGATGAAATTCAGTTACCTCAACACCTAACCAACGATATGGATGATATCCCGCTAGGGGGGCGTCGAATGATTGGAGACGCAGCTAAAATCATACGAGAGAGTGGAAAATGGAGAGAGGCTGTTCAGGGTTGTCTTGCCGCGGGTTCTTTTGCTGATGATTGCGTTGGGCATGTTCTTAAATCGCTTAATGATAGCCCTTATAGGGATAATACTATTGTAGTGTTATGGGGGGATCACGGTTATGATATCTGTGAAAAGACCTTCGCTAAGTCTGCCCTGTGGCAGCAGACCACACGTACACCGCTTATAATTAAACTGCCAAAGGAGCTAGGAGGTAAACTTTTCAACGATAACTGCAAACACCCTGTCAGCTTAATCGACATTTATCCTACACTTGTTGATCTTTGTGGTCTGCCCAAGAATCAGAAAATTGAAGGTCGCAGCATCGTTCCATTGTTATGCAACCCTCAAGATAATTGGCCTTATCCGGCCTTAATAACGCATTCTCCTCACTGGCATGGTTCTAACCATGCGGTCCGTTCGGAAAAGTTTTATTACATTCAGTATAATAAAGGTGGGGAGGAGTTATATGATATGTCAAATGACCCTAATCAATTAAACAATTTGGCTGCAGATTCTAAATACGCGGGAACCAAGGAAAAAATGAAAAAATGGATCCCAAAGAATAACGCACCTCATTTTCGCCCAACAAAATGATTGATGCTGCCGTAAACAGTGTTGCATGTAACTCTGTACTACCCTCAGAAGGAATCCCCTCAGCCGAGTAGAGAATAAAAAGATTAAAGAACTTTTAATGTCTTTTCTGAAACTCTATACCCAGTTTTCGGAACCGGTTGAGTCACCAAATTGAGCTTTGGGAAGTCCGACCTCGTCGAGCATTCTCACGAACAGGTTGTTCAGAGGTTTATCGCCAATATCAAGATGACGGCCTGGTTGGAACTTTCCTCCTGCGTGACCAGCTACAATGATAGGGAGATCTTTATGAGAGTGCTGATTTCCATCCGAAAGGCCGCTCCCCCATACGATCATTGAGTTGTGAAGAAGTGAGTGGCCATCGACGTCCTTAGTTGCATTCATTCGCTCGAGAAAATAAGCAAACTCTTCAATGTAAAAGTGATCGATCAAACTCACCTGATCCATTTTTTCTTGGTTATTTCCGTGATGGGAAAGGTCATGATGACCGCTACTGACTCCGATGTCCTTAAAGCTTCTATTACTTCCATCATGACCGATCAAGAAGCTTGCTACTCTGGTCGAATCGCTTTTGAAAGCGAGTATCATCATATCAAAGAGAATTCTGATATGTTCACGATAATTGCGTGGGACTCCAGAATCCGGAGCGGCTCGTCCCGGGGCAGGTGGGGGGCCAAGTTTCTCGGCTCTTTCGATATTTTTTTCTACCTCACGGATTCCGGTTAGATATTCATCGAGCTTATCTTTGTCAGTCCGGTCCAGACGGCTTTCCATTTTGCGCGCGGAGTCACGAACGAAATCCAGAATCGAACGTTTCTCGGCCCGACGTTGTTCTAGATTAGCTGCTTGTTCCTCGGCAGTGCCGATACCATAAAGACGTTCGAAGACTGCCCTGGGGTTAGACTCGGGACTCATTGGCTTATTCGCAGAGCGCCAAGAAATATTATACTGATAAGCGCATGAATAGCCGGCATCACAACTTCCAGAATTACGCACTCTCTCACAGGAAAGTTCGAGGGAGGACAGTCGGGTTTCTTTGGCTAAGAAATTAGCGGCTAATTGATCAGCAGAGATGCCGACTCTGATATTGGCTCCCGAAGTTCGGAGGGGACGTGCACCTGTGAGGAATGTTGCATTGGCTCTAGCGTGATCACCGGCACCATCGCGCCCTGGGCTACCATTTAATTGATTAAATCCTTTTACAATTTGGAGGTCGTTGCGGAACCCTTCCAATGGTTTCATTGATTGGTTAAGCTGAAAATCAGCCCCAAACCCTTCGGGCCTCCACTTGTCAATAATGACTCCGTTTGGAGCGTAGAGATAAGCTGTGCGTAGTGGTGCTCCGGTATCAGTAGTGCCTCGTTTAGCACCTTTAGAGTCAATTGCCATCGAGCTCATTGATGGAAGAGTTATGCAGGCTCCTATCCCACGAAGGAATTGTCGCCTTCCAATTTGTTCAATTCTCGAACTCATGATTACACCTATTATATTTAATTTCGCAATACCTTCACTGATAAGCAAGGTCAATTTGCTTGATCTGCCCGTCTTCTCTGAAATGGCACACTTTCAATTAAGGCATAAATGAATTCTTTTAATCCTCCGCCCTTATTTTCAGCCTCTTTAATGATTTTGTTTACGACTGGACTATCATAGTATTCGACTCCTCTCCCCAGTGCATAGGTAAAAAGTTTCTCTGTTAGGCAGCGGTGAAAATCTTTTTTCCTTGGACCCGCTATGATTTTCTTAAGTTCAGATATTCCTTCAAATTTTTCGCCAGTGACAAGGACGCCTGACGTATCGAAAATTTCTTCACCTTTTTTTTCAAGACGCTGACCAATTGCATTGTAGTTTTCCAGAGCAAGACCGATAGGATCCATCCGTGCATGGCACGAACGGCATAATGGTTTGGCGCGATGAAGTTCCATTAATTCTCTCATGGTTGCATCTTTACCAATTTTTTGACGCGTTTCTTCCAGTTCAGGTACATTAGGAGGTGCTGCTGAATTTGGAACGCCGAGGAGGTTATCTATTACGAAAAGCCCACGCTTAACTGGTGAAGTCCGGGTCGGATTAGAAGTTACTACGAGAAAGCTTCCATGAGTGAGGATTCCACCGGGCCTAGTGCTTCCTTCAAAATTGACTTTGCGAAATTCCTTACCCTCAAACCCCTTTATTCCGTAAAAATTAGCAAGCCTATTATTAATGAATGAGTAATTGGCTGTAACTAATTCAATAGCTGGTCGATTTTCCATGAGGATATGCTTAAAAAACAATTCGGTTTCCCGCTTCATATCCTGTCGCGTGAACAAATTGAAAATTTGGCGGGCCTTGTTGCCATCATCGATACCAAGAATGTGTGGAGTGTCGAAAAATTTTCCTTCCACGTCACGCGTTAATAGCCACTGCCCTACAAAATTATCGATGAGTCTGTCCGATTTTGATTCTTTTAGCATCCGGTCCACTGTATTTCTAAGGTTAGCACGGAGTTTCCCTTGAGCCGCGAGTTTGAGGAGCGGTGCATCAGGCGTGGAACTCCATAGGAAATATGACAGGCGAGATGCGAGGGAATATTCGTCGATTGTTTGCTCTTCATTGTTACCATCAATTGATTCCTCGCCGCGGAGCAGAAAAGGGGGAGAACTCAGTACCGCCGTCAAAGCTAATCGGATCCCAGCTTCATAGGTGCCGTCTGGTGCTGATTCCTTTGCCTTTGCTAAACCAATGAGTCGATTGAGAGTATCTTTATTAACGGGTCGACGAAAAGCGCGACTCGCAATGCGATTAAGTAATTTTTTTGTATAAAGGTCGCGTTCTGTTGGATTTTTCGGTGGTGGGCCCGAAGAAAAAATCAGTCGATAACTTTTTGGATAGGCTCCCCAATCGATAGATCCTGCTGGACCAGTAATTTCTACCTTTAATACCTTAACGGCTAGAGGAACGTTATTGTTCACATCGCCATTATTAGGAAACATTCCAAATTCGATTCGGTGCATGTCAGCTGACAAATCAAGATTCAGATTAATTGTCCCAGTCTTACTTTTTGATAGACTAATTTCGCGGCTTTCATGTTTTTCACCATCAATTGAAACTTGCCAAGTAGACGTGTAGTTTTGTGCGCTTGCTTTGCCCGTGATTTCGTAATTTACTTTGAGGTGATGGGCCCCCTTTATATTGGCTTCCCAATCGTTCCTAACGGTGTGATTGATTCCGGCTCTCATGAAGCGTGCTGTCCTCGAGTTGTTTCCTTCTTGCCTGAACTCGTTAGGTGCAATGCTTAACGGTTGCGGTCTCCCAACTTCCTCGGGGATTGCCTTTTTCATAATTTGTTCTGCTGCGGAGAAGTATTTCTCCATTAGGAGAGGGGAAATGGTTAGGACGTCTCCTATCGTATCAAAACCATAACCTGTGTCGTCAGGAGGGAAATTATCAGTAACGTTAAAATCAATTCCTAGCAGGTCTTGAATCGTATGACTGTACTCGACACGGTTTAGGCGACGCATAGTGATGCGACCAGGATCGGGGTTCTCGTGGTCCAACAAAAACACATTGCGCTCAATCCACTGGATAACTTCCTGCCGCTTTACCATTTCCGGCTGCTCTTTCTTGGCTGGCGGCATAAGGTCACTGCGAAGATTTTCCCATATCTGCAACCAGAGTTCACGATTGCCCATTTGGTGAGCGCCTCTCTGAGGATCATCAAGGGACACTTTTCCTTTAGCGGATCCTTCTCCGTGGCAATCGTAGCAGTATTTTGATAGAAAAGGTTTGATCTTAGTATTAAATTCCAAAGTGCGGTTTGTGGGAACTACTCCTTGATCTGCTCGAGCAGTTAAGCCTGTTCCTATTAATAGTAGGAATAGTAAGAGTTGGATTCGGCTCAAGAACATTAGATATTAAATATATTAGATTTGATTTTAGCTTCGAGGAATTTTCTTTCCTTCATTTCAATTATTATTGAGTGTCTCTTACCCTGATATTCAAGAGAGTTAGTTAATTTATTACGTGAATAGCGTATTTTATTCCATTAAAAAACTGATCGCTTTAAGGGATAATTGCAGAGCGATATCGACTCAAAGCCGATCATGAAGGCTTTGGGTCTACTTGCTGATCGTTAATGTTCTTGGTTTGTTGGAGATTGCCATTTTAGGAATGGTAATTAACCCCAATGCGTCAGCTTTCACTTTGCCAGTTGAATTAGCAGGAGCCTTGCCGGCTTCTTCGCTGTAGTGCCAATTCAGGTTGTCCCCAGGTGCTACTTTCATGTTTTGAATTCTTCGTATGGAAATGTCAGCAGTGGCTTCTTGGGGAAGGGAAAATTTCGTTTTCAAATTAGAGGGACTTGTAAGGTAAAGTGATAATGAAATTTTATTTGGTTCATCGCTTATGATTTTCCATCTGAAGAATGCATTGATTTGTCCTGAGCTTTTATCAGACCTGTTATCAGGCCACGGCAACTTGTCATTACAGGAAGCATTGGAGAAGGCCGCGTAAGCTTCATTTTTCCTGACACTTAACCAATCAAAGGAATTAATTAAATCATTTACTTCCATGATGCGGGAATGGTTGTTGGCATGGCCAAAAGGCCCCCAGTAAAAATATAGTGGATACTTCCTATCGTTCATGGCTTTGACTAATCTTTCATGACCAAATGACCAACCGTCGTTCTGTGCTGAGTAATTAACGGTTATTTGAGGGTCAGCATAGTTGAGCCAAGACTTAAGAGAAAATCCCATCCTTTCAGAAGCGTGCTCAATGCCGGCCGGAACATTGGCTTTGATTGCAGCAAAGATATCCCCATTACGTAGACCAATTCCTAAAGTGCCGCTGCCTCCCATTGAGTTTCCTGATAAGTAAACTCTTTCGGAGTCAGTTTTATATTTATCAATGATCCATTTCACGGTGTCTATAACGCGAAGCTCAACCGGCATGGGGTTCAATCCTAAATTCTTTTTGGTGAGTTTCGTATCCCTAGCATGCATTCCTCCCCACCACCAGTCGCCTCTGTTTGCTCGGCAATCGACATAAAGAGCATAGAAATTATCGGGAGAATGATAGATGTCATGATTACCGACCTTATTCGTGCATTTTACACAAGAGAAGACGTCGTGACCTGCAGAGTGCAAGACAACATAGAGGGGCGCGTTGATTTGTTTTGTCTTTGGATGAATGAGGATGAACGTATCTTCTTGTGGAGCTTTATAACCCCATTCTTTTTTTATGCCATGCTTGTATACTTCGAGTTTTCTTCCACTGTCGATAAGGCCTTTGGCTTTGGTTAGATCCAGTGTTGGGTTCCAAGTGTTTTCTTTGGCGATAATCGGAGAAGCAGTTAATGCGACGATTAAAAAGATAAGCTTTTTCATTAATTGTTGTAATTTTTCGTAAATTATTAACTTAAATTATGCCTAATAAAAGATCCATGAACATTAAATCACGACTAAAAAATAACTGAGCTTGTATAATAGATGAATAACGAGCAATATTAGTTTCAGATACTTTCAATGCCGAAAGGTTAACTTCGGATTCAAATCATATGAAGCCGCTCTCCCTCATAATACCTGTCTTTATTCGAGCCATCGCAGTAATTTTTCTTTCATGCTCATCTTTGGATGCGGCTCTGCATATTACTGAATTTATGGCTAACAATAAGGAGTCTATAGACGATGAAGATGGTGATGCGTCTGACTGGATTGAAATATTTAACTCTGGGCCAGAGTCTGTAAGTCTTGATGGTTATTATCTTACTGATGACTCTGGTGCGTTAACGAAGTGGAAATTGCCAGCAATTGAAATATCAAGTAGCGGCTTTCTCCTGATATTTGCTTCAGGGAAGGACCGACGTGATCCTGCGGCTGAACTTCATACCAATTTCAAGCTTTCAGGCGAAGGCGAGTATCTTGCGCTAGTCGGATTAGATGGTAATACGATAGTGGCTGAATTTGGGTCTGGAGATGATCCTTTGCCGGCCCAATTTGAAGATATTTCTTATGGTATTATGCAGGGCGGAGGTTTGACGCCTGCGGTGCTGATCAGGTCTGAGCAGGAAGTCAAAGTGTTGATCCCTTCTAATAATTCGTTAGGCAATGACTGGACATCATTTGAGTTTTCCGCTGAGGATTGGCAATCAGCGCGGATGGGAATCGGGTATGACGAGAATTCTACATATTCAAATGAATTTGGCACTGATGGTAATCTAGGAAATGATCTTAATGGGGTTAATAATTCTGTGTATATACGTGCTATCTTTGAAGTTAACGACCCGGCTTCCATCACTGAATTAATTTTGAAGATGAAGTATGATGACGGATTTGTTGCTTATTTAAATGACACGTTAATTGCCGACGCGAATGCTCCTGGAGGGTTGACTTGGAATTCGGAGGCGACGTCTGACCACTCAGACAATGAGGCGGTAGTTTTTCAGGATTTTAATGTGACTTCTTTTGCGCATCTTTTGAATGAGGGTAAGAACGTTCTGGCCATTCACGGGCTTAATGGCGGAATTACAAGTTCTGACATGCTTATCTCTGCTGAGCTGCAGGGTAAAAAAATTACAGACCCTTCACTAGGAGGCCCGGGTTATTTAGCGATCCCATCTCCAAGGGGATACAATGGTGATACCTTTGAAGGTTTCGTTGGAGATACTCAATTTAGTGTTGATCGTGGTTTTTTTGATGAATAATTTGATCTTGAAATTACGAGTTCAACTGAAGGGGCGAATATTCGATATACTCTTGATGGGAGTGATCCTTCGCCGAGCCAAGGAAGGATCTTTGCAGGTCCTATTAGGGTGACGGGGACTACGGTCGTGCGAGCCATCGCTTATTTGACTGGATCTCGTCCGACTAACATTGATACACAGACATATCTTTTTCCCGAGGATGTTGTGGATCAATCACGCATGCGTACATCGGTTACTGAGTCACAAACATTGGGTCCTCAGATGATTGATTCCCTTAAGTCGGTTCCTTCAATTTCGATAGTGACTGATGATCCTAGTCCTTTCACGAACGAGAGTTCTGGTAATATTCGTAGTGAATCGCCGGCTTCTGTGGAAATGATTTTTCCTGATGGCACTACCGGTTTCCAGGAAGATGGTGGGTTGAAACATTTTGGAGGTTATTATACAAACTTTCGCAAGAAGAGTTTTCGGATAGGGTTCCGTTCGAAGTATGGTGCTACTAAATTGAATTACCCGATGTTTGATGGTTTTAACTACAAATATTATCCACCTACAGATCAGTTTGATGTCATGGATTTACGAAGTGGTTCCCACGACATGCAGTCACGAGGCGCTTATATGTCGAACCGGTTCACTGATGATTCGATGCTGGAAATGGGTAACCTTGCTCCGCACGGCAGGTTCGTTCATGTCTATCTGAATGGAAATTATTGGGGTCAATATCATTTGCGTGAGCGATGGAATGCGGACATGGCTTCGAGTTACTTTGGAGGACCAAAGTCAGACTATGATGCGGTTAATCTCAACGACGGATTCCGTAATGATGAAAAGGTTTACGACGGTACTGGGGTGCTTTGGAATGAAACTAAGCAACTAGCTTCGGGTTCTAATGCATGGGCCTTTAACGAAAATCATGTCGATTTTGCAAATCTGATTGATTTTATATTGTTGTGGGTCAGTGGCAATTCGGAAAGCGAAGTCAGGTTATTAGGATCCAAAGTTCAGGGCCAGCCCTTTCGTTTTCAAATGAAAGACGCGGACGGATTTCTTCGAAGCCCAGGACATTCCGTGGATACATCAGGTCCGTTGAGTTTGATGAGTTCGAGTCTTATTAATCGAAACCCAGACTATGCGATGCTAGTTGCAGATAGGATTCACATGCATTTTTTCAATGATGGAGTGCTGACACCAGAACGTAATATTGCCCGATTGCAAAAGAGGGTCGATGAGGCTCGCCTTGGATTTATTTCTGAGTCTGCTCGTTGGGGCAACCGGTTCCGTGAATATGAGAATTGGCTAGATTATCAACAGAATCTTATTAATAACCACTTTCCCAATCTCACCAATACTATGATTGGAAGGTTCCGCTCAGCGGGCATGTATCCTGAAATCATTGCGCCAGTATTTAGTCAGCATGGAGGATCAGTGTCGTCCGACACTGCGTTGACCATGGCAACTGACTCGGACACGATCTATTATACAATAGACGGTAATGATCCTCGATTGTCAGGAGGCGCTGTGAATCCGGAAGCACAAATTGCAAGTTTTGGAGGCGGTGGACCTGCTCCGGTCACGTACATTTCCAGCGGGTACCGTTGGCGATATCTTGACAATGGATCCAATCAGGGGAGTGCATGGAGGACTGAAAATTTTGATGATTCAGAATGGCCTAGCGGTCCTTCCGAACTCGGATACGGCAGTGATGATGAAGGGTCCGGAACAACACTCAGTTTTGGGCCAAATTCTTCTTCGAAGTATCCTACTACTTATTTTAGAACAAGTGTTGATATACCTGACCCGTCCCTGTTTTTTAATTTCCTGCTCAGGGTCAAATATGATGATGGGATCGCTGTCTATATCAATGGTAAGGAGGCGATCCGTCAGAACCTTGCTTCGGGAGCTTCATTTACTACGTTTGCTAGCAGTACAGTCAGTGATGAATCTGGCTGGAAGGAGTTCACGTTGCCGACGACATCCCTTTCTGCGGGAACTAATGTGATTGCAGCTGAGATACATCAGGGGAGCGGTTCAAGTTCTGACATTCGCTTTGATATGTTTTTACGTGGTGAGACAACTCAGGGCGGAGGAGATAATGTTTCAGATCCACTCTTTTTAACATCTCCAGTACTACTTCGTGCGAGATCTTATGATAGTGGAAGTAAGGAATGGAGCGCATTAAATGAAGCATTCTTTTCCATTGATAGTGTGCCGGCAGGATCCGATAACTTGATAATTTCAGAGATTAATTATCATCCATTCAATCCTACAAGATCAGAAGAAATTGAAGTTAGCACTGACCGTGATGATTTTGAATTTATTGAATTTTTTAATACCGGAGCATCGGCCGTTGATCTTACCGGAATTCGTTTCGAATCGGGAGTTAACTTTACTTTCCCTGATAACACGATCCTTGCCGCAGGCAAGTATTTGCTCTTAGTTCGCGATCGGGAGGCTTTCGAGACAAGGTATGGAGTCAGCGCGGTCCAGATCTATGAATATACGGGCCGACTAAGTAACGATGGCGAAAAGTTGAGAGTCATTGATGATACTTCAGACCCAATCATTGATTTTACCTACAATGATCAAATTCCATGGCCCAAAGTAGCTGACGGTGATGGCTCTAGTCTTATATTATCCGGTGAAGCGCTTAATGATCCTTCGAGTTGGGTTGCGAGTCGTAACCAGGGAGGATCACCCGGTGAAGCTGAAGCCGAAACTGTTACTTATGCCGAATGGGCGTTACAGAATGCCGTTCAAGGTGGCCCCGAAGACGATGATGATGGTGATACGGTAAGTAATTATCTAGAGTATTACTTTGGGTCGAGACCGGATCTTGCTACTGATGCGCCTTTTGCTGATGCGAGAATTCAAAGAATAGGAGGATCCAATTACCTAACACTAAGTTTTCCTCGCAACCTATTAACCGGCGGTTCCTTTGAAGTTCAGCTTTCCTCTGACTTGCGCATTTGGATGACTGACCC
>JAAZZC010000224.1 GCA_014239335.1 Verrucomicrobiales bacterium | reverse complement strand
TCGAGGGGCAGGAAATGAAAGCCGGGAAACCTTACAAGGTTAAGTTCGGCGAGTCTCTGAACATTAAAGTGTTTACACAGGAAGTAACAGTTCCACTCGGCAAACTATATGTCAGAACCAAAGGTTCAGAAAAATGGCCATCAATACCTCAGAACATGGATCCTTTAGCTAATGACAAACTGGTCTATGAAAGGATTCTCAAGGACATTACCGAAGACACTGAATTTTACGTCAGAGTCAATGATGACACGACTGACAAGAATCAAAGTTACGAGATTCAAGTCATCAAATCTCCAACGATCGAGAGCTATGAAATCGAACAGATTTATCCGAATTACATAAATAAAGATCCGGAAACTGTGGACGATTTGACATTCGACACTCCCCAGGACACGACCTTGAAATGGAAAATTACCACCCAAACTAAAGTGAAGGCAATGCAGGTCAGAATCGGTGAAGATGAAACAATCAATGCTGAGATCAGTGAGAATGGAAAAATAATTACTTTTTCTAGAAAGGCAGATAAGGCATTCAATTACGTATTCCAATGGACCGAAGGCCAGAGCGGCAAGAACTTTGAATATGGAGACGTCCAAAATAATATCAGACTCATTGATGACACTTTGCCAGAAGTTCAGCTCATAACTCCAAGCTCAGATGGTTTAGCTACAGATAAGAAAATAGTAAATCTCAATTACAAAGGGACTGATGATTATGGACTAGGAAAAGCACATCTCATTTACACCGTAAAGAGAGGAGACAGGGAAAGTGAAGGGGAAAGTGAAAACACCAAAAAAGAAATACATGATTTTGAAGGAAAGTCTGCAGGCACTAATACATATGAATGGAAAATTTCAGACCACATCAAAGAACTGAAGCCCGGCGATCAAATTTCATACCAAATTGAGGTTGAAGATCTGTTCCCCGGTGAAAAGAAGCAGGTTAGACAGTCAGTGACCCGCAAAATATCAATTGTCACACCCGAGAGGTATCTGCAATGGTATAGGGCTGAGTTGGCAAGTCAGCAGGATGAAATCAAAAGGGCCCGTGACAGTGAAGAAACTGCCTCGACTCAGGTAAAACAACTCATAGAACAGGAAAGCGAAGAAAAATGAAACGTTCCCATATGAATCCAGTATCAATTCTAATAATAATCGCGGTCCTCTTTTATGGAACAGCTGTAGCCCAAGACGAGGAAAAAGCTAAGGCTGAGGAAATCGCTCCAAAAGAAGAGGTAGCCAAAAAAGAGGCCGAAACTCCTGAAGTGCCTCAACGTCCCATCGACCCAAACGCTGACCTGTTACAGACTGGCCCAAGACTCTCCAAGGAAGCGCGGAGGCAGGATAATGTAGGAAGAAAGACCAGAACTATTGCCAAACGCATGAAGTCGTTACTGTTGGATCTACAGTCCAATGGACTAATCGAACAAGGGAACGGAGAAGAATTAGAGAAAACAGGAGCACTCCTTCTCGCCGTTGCTAGAACAGATGTTCCTGCAGTCGCAGGAAAACTCCGTCAAGCTCAAGCAAACATTGACGGTTCACTTCCACACATAAAGGGAGCAGAGGAAGATATCGGAAAAGTCATTGCTAATCTGGACAAGGTACTCGAAGGAGCAAAATCGATCCTAGTTGATGATCGCCTGATCAGAGAATTATCTGAAATCATCAAGGCCGAGGAACTTTTAAAGAAAGGCTCCATAGACTGGATCCGTAAAATGCAAGTCAACCCTGATTCAAAGAATTTGGATAGGGGTCGTCTCTCAAGATCTCAGGAAGCGGCGATTAACCAGTACGCTGAATTTTTTGCCCTCCT
>JAAZZC010000203.1 GCA_014239335.1 Verrucomicrobiales bacterium | reverse complement strand
CTAAGTTTATTATTGAAGTGGAAGGTCCAGGATTAAAGAAAGGGCCAATTCCTTCAAAAATGTTAACGGTCTACGATCAACCCGTCAAAGTCACTGAGGCCCTTGAAACGGATCCGGTCCTCGTTGCGAATGGCAAGGAACACTTTGAAAAACTCGGTTGTGCAAATTGTCATGATGATCTCAAGGGGGAAATTAATTCATATCCGGAAATGACCAAACTAAGACCCGGGAATGGGTGCCTAGGCGAAGATAAAAATGTGCCCCGTTATGACCTCAATGAAGAACAGAAAAAAATGATTCTATCGGCACTCCCAAAAAATGCAGTGCCCAGATTAACCGATAAAGAGAAAATTCAAAAAACATTAGTGCAGTTTAATTGCCTCGCCTGCCATGACAAGACCGGGCTAGGCGGTATAGATCCTGATAGAAACAAATACTTCACAGGATCCAAACCTGAACTTGGGAATCAGGGACGCATACCACCACCCCTCACACACGTAGGCGCCAAATTAACAAACTCATGGTTAACGGAAGTAATAATTCATGGGGGCAGGCAACGCGACTATCTCAACACAAGAATGCCTTCCTTCAGAGAAAAAGACGTCGAGTCACTTATCGAGCTGTTCGGGAAAAATGATTCACTTGAGGAAATGTCATATCCAAAGGTCCGTAACATCAAAGAATCAAAGAATGCAGGTTATGAAATGATCGGAGCAACCGGATTGAGCTGCATTGCATGTCATGATTTTAATGGCCAACGCTCGGGAGGAGCTGGAGCCCTAGAACTGATTCATGTTACAAAGAGGATAAAGAAGAACTGGTTTCACCTGTACATGCGAAATCCGGCCCGATTCCATCCAACCGTAATCATGCCAAGTTATTGGCCAGGCGGACAGGCGATCAGGAAAGAAATACTTAACGGTAAAACAGATCTTCAAATCGAGGCTCTGTGGAACTATCTCTCGGACGGAGAACGGGCGAAGAATCCGAAGGGTCTTTCACGACAATCTCTGACTCTTAAGGTGGCCGATGAAACGGTAATGTGCCGAGGCCGTGGAACGGCAGGATATCGCGGAATCGGGGTCGGTTATCCTGAAAGAATCAGTCTAGCATTCGATTCTGAACAAATGGCTCTGAGACAAATATGGAAAGGAGAGTTCGCTCACATCAATCATGGAAGCTTCCACGCGAGGGGCAATGAAAGGATCCAGTTCCCTGATGGAATCCCTTTTCACAGACTCGCCTCAATGGATGATGCTTGGCCATACAAAGGAAAAACAGATTATTTGTTTCCCCAAAGTCATGGATATCAATATAAAGGATACTACCTCAACCCGGAAAAGAGACCGACATTCATGTACGAATACGGAACCATCAAGGTTGAAGACTTTTTTGAAGATCACCTAGATGACAACGGTAAGGCCTTTTTCACAAGGACCGTTACTTTCTCTACAACAGTAAAGCAGGAACCATTTTTCTTCAGGCTAGGATCCGGAAAAGAAATTAAACATAATGGCAAGTCATGGAATATTGATCGACTCAGTCTGGGTCTTCATGAGGACATGAAAACATTAATTAGAGAAGGTGACTCGAAGGACTTACTCCTTCCCGTGCATTTGAATAAAGGAAAAACCATTATCAGAATTGACTACAAATGGTAAAAGATCTCAGGATATTTAAGAAGTTCTATCTAAAATTCCTGCCCATGAATTGTCAGTTCATGTGGTTCATTGCATTCATCATAGTATTGGCTTGGCCCGAAAAAAGGGCTGACGCTCAAGAACTCGGGGCAATGTGGGGAACGGCAGAAGAAGAGAAAAAATACTATATTATTAATAACATTCCTATTCCTCCTGGAGTTCCAATGAGACCAGGAAGTTTCGAAATCCTTCCCGATAATAGACTCGCAGTCGGAACTCGAAGAGGTGATGTCTATTTCATTTCAGGAGCATTCGATACACCTCCGAATCCAACCTATCATTTATACGCAAGTGGACAGGATGAAATTTTTGGCCTGTCTTGGAAAGACGATTCACTGACCATCACCCAATTTGGGGAAGTCACTAAACTAACCGACTCAGACGGGGACGGGACCGCTGACCGATTTGACACCCTAACCAATAATTGGGGTTACGCCGAGGGCCACGAATTCGCATTTGGATCAAAGCACGATCCGGAAGGCAACATCTGGGTAGCTTTGGGACTAAGTGGATCTTACCACTCTAGGAATATCTTTAGGGGTTGGGCCGTTAAGGTAACACCTGATGGAAAAATGATCCCAATCTGTAGTGGCCTACGTAGCCCGGGAGGCGTCGCCGCCAATAAGGAGGGCGTGATGTTCTGCATCGAGAGCCAAGGACCATGGAATGGCTCCTGCTCACTCAAGCACCTCAAAGAAGGGGCATTTTTAGGGCACCCCGCCAGCTACAACTGGTATAAGTTTGCTAAGGGAATTGACACTCCAAAAATAGAACCCCAGACCAATTCGAGAATCGCAATAGAGAAAAAACGAGTCAAAGAACTTGTGCCTCCGGTAATACTCTTCCCTTACATTAAAATGGGAAGATCCATCTCTGGGTTCAGCCTCAATCAAACCAAAGGCAAGTTCGGACCGTTCGAAAATCAATTATTCTTCGGAGATTACACACTCAGTATTATCATGCGGGCAACGACTGAAAAAATAAACGGCATCTGGCAAGGCGCTTGTTATCCTTTCAGGGAAGGCCTCTCAACGGGCATCATGAACGTTGAATTCTCTCCAAAGGGTCAACTAATTGCCGGTGGTTTCACAACGAATCGACAATGGCCCGTACGAGGAGAAGCCCCTTTCGCTATTCAGAGACTGGATTGGACAGGTAAAATTCCTTTTGAGATTAAGGAAATTAACATCCTTAACGACGGCTTTATGATCCATTTTACCAAGGAAGTGAATCAGGCCATAGCCTCCGACGCAATGAACTATTCAATGACAACATACACTCATAATTATTCTGCAGGTTATGGCAGTCCGGAAGTTGATCATACAACACCAGAAATAAATAAAGCCACAGTATCGGACGACAGTTTAAGTGTCCGACTGAAGATCAATGGAATACAGGAAGGCCACATTCATGATTTCAACTTGGTAAAAATAAAAAGCTATTCAGATCAATCCTTGCTTCATTCTAAGGCCTATTACACAGTTAATGAGATCCCAAAAAAATAAATTATCCCTTTAAGATCATAGGCATACTTTTCTGATCTTCTATTCCTGAATTAATGGGTTAATACAGAACTAAGAAATGAGTAAAATCATACACTTCCCTCTGATATCTGATCAATTCTCGCACCAATTTGGAATCAAATCACTGGCCCCTGGACAGAATCTTCTAGAGAGGACTGATGAATTCAAAAACCAATTAGCATTAAAGAAGACCCTCCTCTCACAGGATCTCCAATATTATTCATGCTCCACTTCTGAAAGTGTCCTAGCCGAAGACGAAGTATCTATGATGTTAACTGGGAAACCGGATAAGCTCATCGAGACATCAAAAAATATCCAAGAAGATCTCGTCATTCTTAGTGGAGACGCTTCACTGAGCCATCCGATCATTGCCGGGACCGTCTGCTTTCCTAATGGCTGGACTATCAGCGAAAAAATTGGTCAGGGAATCGATAAAGTGCATGAACCGGTTCCTGAATATGCTGAGGTAATGAGCGAAGCCGTGAACCGTATGCTGGAACGCCTCAGATCAGGTCGGACCTTCTGGAGATGCAACTGGGCAGTGAAACCAAGCAGCAGGCTCGATCAGTCTCCAAAGTCAATGCCTTTAATTATGGAGGAAGAAGCAAAATTGACATCAGACAATGTCAGTGACAGATGTTTTTTCAGGATAGAAAAACAAACTCTAACAAGGCTCCCTGAAACCCAAACCATCCTTTTTACAATCCTCACAGATCAAGTATCAGTCGCAGAACTTGAACAATGGCAACAATCAAATTTACTGGGCGTTCTTAGGTCCTGCCCAGAAAGCACTCTCAAATATAAGGGGATCAGCTCTTTTTGTAGTTTGCTTTGCGATGATCTAGAGAAAAGAATTAAATAAAATCTTTGCTCATGATCCATTGGATATTCTTGTAAGAGCCTGTCATGAGCGAATAGTATTCTTTACATTGAATCAAAAAGCCGAACCCAAATCATAGGTGAACCATAAAATATCACACTTCCCCATCCCATTTTTCTATCTTTTGATAGCTTCGCTAATCTTTAATGTTCATTCATCCTTGGCGAAGGAACTCCCGACGAGCCTTAAGGAAATTCCTGCTCAAGACAATTTGCCGGACCTGTTCAAATTCGATAACGGCAAAAAAGTTAAAGATCTCAAGGATTGGAAAGAACGCAGAAAAGAACTCGTAGAGCCATTAATGTTCTACCAGTACGGATCCATTCCACCCAGACCAGACAAAGTGACTCCAAGGTTGGACAAAGAAAAGGCACATCCAAGCGGAATGGGTAAAGAGCGTTGGGTCACTCTAATCATTGATTCAAAAAGAAAACTAGAGATGAGGCTCGTTATTTATGAGCCTAATACACCGGGACCTCATCCTGTAATAATCGAAGAAGAAGGATCACTCGGAGGGAGCAAAAATGCTGAACGCTTCATGAAGAAAAATTACCTATTCATCGAGTATGCTAGGCACGATCTTGATCCTGACAGGAAAGGCACCAAAGGTCCTGCTCAGAAAGCATACCCAGAAAATGATTGGGAAACTCTAGCTGTCTGGGCATGGGGAGGCATGCGAGTGGTCGACTATCTCGAAGGTAGGACCGATGTCGATATGAAGAAGATTGCCATTACTGGGCACTCAAGAGGCGGCAAAATGGCACTACTCGCTGGGGCCCTCGACGAGCGTATCTCACTCGTTGTTCCAAACGGCTCAGGCGCGGGCGGGGCCGGCTCATCCAGAATCCTTGGACCTGGAGCCGAATCAATCGGCATGAATGATAAACCACACTGGTATCATCCAAGAATTAGAATGTTTGCAGAAAATGAAGCTCACCTCCCCTTCGATCAACACTTTCTGAAAGCGCTCGTTGCCCCGCGTGGACTTTTCTGCATCGAATCCACGGATGATCTTTATGCAAACCCTTTAGGCACATATGCCACAAGTAAGGCAGCCATGCCGGTTTATGAACTCTATGGAGTCCCTGGAAGGAACGCTATCAGATTCCGACGTGGAGGTCACACATTCAGTGGATCGGACTGGACATCACTACTCGACTATGCAGAACTGACCTTCTACGGGAGAGTTCCACAGGATGGCCAATCATTCTGGCAAAATCCTGCAGAAGTAACACCACGGCCCGATAGCGTAGGTGAATCCGGCTTCTTAAGAGTGGGCCATGCAGGAAACAAGGGGGACTATAATTATCCTAGGGTCGGCTCATTTGGTTCGGTGGACCATGACTACGAAATTGGTCGTTATAAGGTCAGTAATGCAGAATATGCCCTATTCCTCAACTGGGCTGCCTGCGAGTCAGGGTTGTTTGGTTTGTACAATCCAAAAATGAGGATAAGAAGAGAACTTAAAGTAGGTAAAATCATCTACGAAGCGTACCCGGCTACAGCAAATGCCGCCGTCACTTATGTGAGCTGGTATGATGCTTTACATTACTGCAACTGGTTAGGAGGAAATTATGGGACATCTTTAGATGATTCGACCGGACAAAGGAACAAAGGCGCTAAATATTTTTTGCCGACCGAAGATGAATGGTACAAAGCAGCATACTATGACCCTAAAACAAAAAAATATAAGCTCTATCCACTTCGAGATTCACATAAAATAGAAAACTCTGAAAAACTCGCTTCAAAGAGCAGTTACGGAATGATGGGGACATCAGATCATGTATGGGAATGGACTGAATCTAAGGTCGGAGAGGCGTTCCGTGGGATCAGATCCGATTCCTGGTTCCAAGGCAACAACTACCAAGCAGCTGGGAGATACTATTCTAATCCGGATCTCGAACTTGGGCACTTAGGTTTTAGAGTGGCCCGAACTTCCCCAGAATCAACTGACAACAATGAGGTTGAAAAGAAGGGCCTTCCAAAAAGAGCAAGGAAGTTCCGCCGTTAAGTTCCTTTTAGTAAAAATTTGAATGATATGATCCGTTACATAATTCTAATAATTGCCTTTGCTAATTTCTGGCCCCCTCAGTCAAGGGCAGAAGAATTCAAGGTCACTGAATGGGCTAATGACCAACTACTAACCAACAGCGTTGGCATTTCAATGGACGATAAGGGACGAGCTTATTTGACAGTTTCAAAGAGAAGAAAACAGTCAAGCCTCGATATTCGTCACCATCAGGATCTGGTTAAACAGGATCTTTCGTTTCAGACTGTCGATGAACGCCGTAACTACTATCGAGACAAACTGACGGGAAAGAGCTGGATACCGGACAGAAATAATGATGGTAAAAAAGACTGGAAAGATCTTACTGTCCAAAAAGACATGGTCTATCAAGTCACCGATAAAGACGGGAACGGTGCAGCTGATGAACTAAAGGTCCTCGGAGAGTACCACAGCGAAGTTACTGGTATCGCTGGAGGAGTACTTGCAGTCGGAGACGATGTTTTTGTCGCTGCAGAACCGGACTTTTTCAGATACCATGATGCGGATGGGGACGGGTTCCCGGAAAAGGAACAACTCGTTGGAACTGGCTTCCAAGTTCATATGGGACAGGGGGGCCATAACCTCAGCGGCGTGGCAGTTGGGCCTGATGGGAGAGTTTACTGGTCACTTGGAGACAAGGGCCATTACGTAAAAACCAAAGAAGGAAAAACCTTTCACATGCCCAATAGCGGGGCAATTTTCCGATGCGAACTCGATGGGACCCGAGTCGAACGATTCTCTTCGGGAGAGAGAAACGCCCAAGAGCTAGCTTTCGACTCTTACGGCAATCTTTTCAGCATGGACAATGATGGCGACTATCCAGGCGAAAAGGAAAGAGCACTTTACATTACTGAGGGGAGTGAACACGGATGGCGACTGAACTGGCAATGGCTAAGGAAACAGGACTTTACAAAAATTAGCGGTGTCTCGGCCTATAACCCATGGATGGAAGAAAAACTCTTTCTGCCGGACCGCGAAGATCATGCCGCTTACATTACTCCAACAATTGGAAACTTCGGACCCGGACCTTGTGGATTTACGAGTAATCCTGGCACTGCACTCACAAAGGAACTCGCTGATTGCTTCTTTATGACCAATCAGCAGAATCAGGTAAGAGTATTTAAGTTCCTTCCAAAAGGAGCTTCATTTAAGTTTGAAGAGCTTAAGCCCATAAAGGGAGGGATAGGTAATACAGGTCTAGCCATTGGCCCCGATGGCGCTCTTTACTCTGCATCCTGGGGAAGTGGCAAAGGGTTTATTTTCCGATTCGATGCGGCCGCAAAAGAGAGTCATCATCCAGCGAGAGAAGAAACTCAAAAAATACTTCAGCTAATTACCAAAGAGCAAAACATAGAAACACTAAGGTCCTGGCTCGATTCTCCAGATCAGAGAGTCCGGATGAAAGGACAATTTGAACTGGTCAATCGTGGTGATGAAGGTCTGGAAGCACTGCAACAAAAATTAGATTCTGGCACCCTATTAGGCAAACTCCACGCAATTTGGGGAATCGGCATGGCGTCCCGGAATGATCCGGAAAAAATTTCCCTTATGAGCTCAGCATGGAAAAATAAAGAGCCCGAAATTCTTGCACAGGCTGCTAAGGTAGTGGGCGATCTCGGGCAAAGATCAAAGGAATTTAACTCCGAACTAATATCAGGACTGGACCATGAATCTGAGAGGGTAAAATTCTTCTCCGCTATCGCACTCGGTAATCGCAAAAGCGATGGGATATCCGAAAAACTCGTCCATCTGATTGAACATAGCGGTTCAAAGGATCCTTATATCAGACATGCGGGATCCATGGGCCTTTCAGGAACAATGAATCCGGGGCAAATTGCTAAACTTAGCGAAAATCCAAATAAGACAGTCAAACTCGCCGCGATCGTTGCAATGAGACGAGTAGCTGCCCCCGAAATCCGATCATTTCTAAATGACTCAGATGAGCTGATCCTACTTGAAGCTGCCCGTGCAATTCATGATGACAAATCTATTCCCGAGGCACTCCCTGATCTGGCTGCAGTTCTAAAGCGGAAAGGACTGAAAAACGAAGCCCTCATAAGGAGAGCTATAAATGCCGCACTGCGTACGGGCTCTGGATCAGACCTTGATCTATTAGCCGATTATATAAGGAATGGAGAAGGGTCAGTAAAAATGAGGAGAACGGCACTCGCATCGATGCTTTGGTGGGCAAGCCCACCCGTCCTGGATCCTGTCGAAGGACGGTACCGGAAGCACTCGCCAAGGGACAAGGATTTGGTCAATAAAGCAATCGAATCAATTCGTGAAAATATACTTGCTGATAATGAACTGACAGAAGTTCTTCTCAAGGGAGTCGAGATAAGAGGAGAATCTGATTGGTTAAGGGGAACTAAAGAATATTTTGCGGATTGGCCTCCTAAAATGCAGGTCCGATTACTGGCAGCGCTAGATAAGACGAATTCTCCTGAACTTAAGGAATTTGTCATTCAGGGACTTGATTCAAACTCTTCGGAAGTCAGGGAAAGGGCCAGAGCCTTCGCAAATAAGGCAGGTGTGCCGACACTCAATCTTATACTTGCAACGCTCGGAGATCCGAAAGCTTCTGGTCAGGGAGAAGCGATTCGCCAACTAGCCAATCTTGAGAGCCCTAAAGCAAAAGAAAAGTTCATGGAACTAGTTAATGAATTCAAATCTGGTAAGACTCCTCCTCATTGGAAACTAGAAATGTGGCAGGTTGCCAAATCCAAAGGCATCAAGTTGAAGGGAGGCTACGAACTGCTCGAAACCGGTGGTGATCCTGCCAGAGGCAAGAAACTAGTAATGGAGCATGCTGCTGCCCAATGCATCCGCTGCCACAAGATCAATAAAGTTGGTAGTGATCTTGGCCCTGATCTTACCAAAATAGGAAGATTGAGGAGTAGAAACCACCTAGTCATATCAATGCTGGACCCGGTGAGGGAAATTTCTGATGGATACGGAAATATCCTAATCAAGACAAAGGATAGTGAGGAGATTGTTGGTGTCCTTTCTAGTAAAAAAACCAACGAATGGATCATCACTCTCGCCGATGGCAGCAAAAAGAAAATCGATCCAAAAATAGTCGACACTTCTCAAGTCACTTCAATAATGCCACCAATGAGTGCAATCATGAAACCTGAAGAAATTCGGGACGTGGTCAGCTACTTATCAACCCTTAAATGATAACTTGCTTTCACTGGAGAGATATAGAAATTAAGACATATCAAAACTAATGGCCCCTAATCAACTAAAACGGAAACGACACGAAATTCACCCGTTACAATCAAAGATTTTACACCAACATCAATAAAGGAAATTAAATGACTAAAGAAAAATCTAAGAACAAGATGACCCGTCGCGGAGTCCTTAAGGGAACTTCCGCCCTAGCAATTCCAACGTTCCTGCCTAAAAGCGTATTTGGAGCGAATGAAAAGAAGATTAATATCGCCTGGGTTGGTTTTGGTAATATGGGATGGGGTGACCTAAACAATTGTTCAAATGGAAATAACGTTGTCGCACTTTGTGACTGCAACCCAGGCACATGGGAACGTGCAAAAAAGAAATTTCCAAAGGCAAAATTCTATAAGGATTTTCGTAAAATGCTTGAAGAGATGGGCGATCAAATAGATGCAGTGGGCGTTGGCACACCTGATCACACTCATTTTGCCATCGCTTATACAGCAATGAGTATGGGTAAACATGTGTTTGTCGAAAAACCGCTCGTTCATTCGCTTTGGGAAGCACGGACCTTGCAGGCACTGGCCAAAGAAAAAGGCGTAGTAACACAAATGGGAAACCAGGGTCACGCCTTCGAGGGTGCTTATCTGGTCAAGGAGTGGTACGAGGCTGGACTAATTGGTGAGGTGAAGGAAGTTCTTACCTGGACAGACAGGCCCGCAAGAGGATGGGGGTTCAATGGTCAGGTTCGTACGGAATATCCAAAGGCAGAAAAAGTTCCTGAAGGAATGGATTGGAATTTGTGGCTTGGTCCCTGTCAAGAAGATGTCCCCTTTAGTAGAGCAATTCATCCAACCACTTGGCGACCATGGTGGAGCTTTGGTTGCGGAGGACTTGGCGACATAGGTTGCCATACTATTGACACCGCATACTGGGCACTTGGTCTGGGCGCTCCTGATAAAGTAGAAGTCGACATGGCAGAAAAGGCTAATCCTATTCACACGCCTAACGGCTCAATCGTGACCTATAAGTTTCCCTCCCGTGGAAGTCAGCCTGCTGTAGATGTCAAATGGATTGAAGGACCTCGTCTTCCAAAAGCTCCAAAAGGATACGATTGGGACATTAAAGGAAATGGTGGATTTATCATGGTCGGAGAAAAAGGTGGAATTAGCCACGATGGAATGCGGCCAAACAGTCCCCGACTCTATCCAAAGGCTCGTTGGGAAGATTATAGAAAGAACGCCAATGAACGTGTTCCAAAAACATTAAAGCGTGTCCCTGGCATCCATAATGATTGGGTTAATGGAATCAGAAATAGTGAAATGACAGTCTCAGACTTTAGCTATAGTGGACCACTCACAGAAAGTATCATCTTAGGTACTCTTGCAATACGAACCGGTAAAGGCCTTGAGTGGAATGCCAAAGATATGAAGATCACTGGCAACAAAGAAGCATCTGCACTGATTAATATTGAAGCTCGCAAAGGTTGGCGCAGTTCCGACCTGGTCTAGTCTTAAGGCTATTTAATAACTAAATTTGCCAGCAGCAAAAGCCGTCCCGGCATGTCAGATAATTTGCTAATCCTTAACAAATTAGTAAATATCGCAGAATTTTTTTACAATTTCCTGAACCCGCATAGCTAGTCCTGCATCGGTAGCATACAGCGCACCGCGATGATTCATGAAAGTGGAATCTGATCTGTTGAGGTCTAGCGAATTTCCAAACGCATCACTAACGACGGCTCCAGCCTCCTGATAAAGGCAAGCAGTAGCAGCATAATCCCAAAGACTACCGCCACCATCCTGACGCTTAGGAAATTTAAAATGACAGGCCGGTGCCCTATCCAAAGCATAACATGCATTCATCACCGCTCCACCGTAATGTATCGCTGTGAGTCCGTTGAGACCGAGTAAATGGGCATAGGACTCAAGATCATCTTGGATTTCGTTGAAATTAGGATTCTCGGCAAAGCTACTATCATAAGTAAAAGTCAGCACTTGGGCTGATTGTCCCGGAACCCATGTCTCATTGTTCCGCATGAGCCCTTGACCCTTAGTTGCCTGATAAACGGTGTCATATACCGGGTCATAAACTACGCCAATTTGAGGAGTCCCATCCCTCGCAACTAATCCAATAGATACCGAATATCCCGGCTGACCATTAATGAATGGTAGCGTACCGTCCAAAGGATCAATGCACCAGAAATAGTCATGTTCTAGCCGACCCTTATCATCCTCATCCTCCTCTGCAAGCATCGCAATATCAAATTCATCGCAAGTCGGCAGCAGTACCTGAAGTATTGCATCCTGAGATTTACGGTCCACCTCAGTGACCACCTGTGAAGCTAGAGTGCTACCACTCTCCTTGTGCATCACATGCACGTCCATATCACGATAAGACCTTATTAATTGCCCAGCATCGGAGGCAGCTTTTACAGCCTTTTGCGTTAAGAGGGTGAAATTCATTCAGTGCCAACCTCCTTTAGTGAATTAGTCACCTCACGCGTGATCCTCTCGCTATAGTCACTGAGCTTCCAATGTCCCGGGCTCCAGCCCTTCATGAAGCGATGAAAATCAGCCCAAGCCACACGATACAGAGAGCGCCAATCTGCTTCGAGATCCTGCATGCATATGCCTCTATCGAATGCCTCCATGAATGAAGAGAGTTCCTTGAAATAGAGATTTAGAATCTCTTCCTCCCTCTCTTCAGCCTCTTGATCTCGAAAACAACTTCCTACGAAATAGGCCAAATCCTTCATGCCACAACCTCCACCAACATATTGAAAATCCACTGCCGCTACCCCTGATTCTTCAGTGCTAAAACAGAAATTTGCCAACTTGGCATCCCCGTGTACCAAAGTTTGAAAAGTAGAACTCTTTAGCTTCACATCAATCATTGGAGCACAAGCCCTAAGTTGTGGGTCGTCCAGTTGCTCAAGTTCATCAGGCCGAGTCTCAAGGTGCCAGTAAGTGCCGGTTTCCCAGAGACCGTCTGAACTCATCCCCATGCACGAAGCATGAAAGGCCGCTAACCACTGAATACACGAATGCATCTAAGTTCGTGTCACAGAACTTCGCCTGCAAGCGTATCCCGACGCGTCAAGATCCTCCATTACCAACAGGAATTCAGTGTCGCTAGTTTTCACCCCAAAGCATTCCGGAATTCTGGCATGCTTGTTGATATCTTTATTATTTTGATCACGATACCAATTCGTTTCTACCTCATAAGACTTGAGCTTTCTCTGGTGAGATAAATCCGTATTCCATCCTCTCGGATGCTTGCCACCTTCCGGTTGGACATGCTTCACAATAACACTGGAAACATCAGATCCCTCTAAACCAATGCGCACAATACTTCCATATCCACTCCATAGAGTTTGCACAATACCAAGATGCTTAAGTCTGTCGGCTCCGGTTATTTCCAAGATAAACTGGTCAATTTCATCCTTCTCCATGCAATCCAGAAAACTAACGGTAAAGTAGAAAAAAACCAATAATTTTAGGCATTACCTCTGGGCCCGCTCCAACTAAAGCACTGAAACTAATCTAGTAATTCTATCACAGAAAAAATAGCCCGGTGATCTGAAGCCACATCCTCATCCAACACTTTAGATTCAATGAGCTTCCAACGTTTTTTTGGCCGGACCAGAATGTAATCAATCTGGCGAATGGGTTTTGAGACCGGAATTGTAGGCGCAATTTCAGTATTCGTTCGTATCCATAATTTACCGAACTCTTTTAGTGTGGGGCTTTCAGGAACATCATTAAAGTCTCCAGCTAAAATAGCAGGTTTACTATCAGAAACACTAATCATTTGGTTAATGAATTTTGCCGAAGCAAGCCTCTCCTCATCTGGGCGGCGATGGTCTAAATGCGTCACCAGAAAAAAAATACTCCGGTTTTCTGACACCTTAATGACCGATTCAAGAACTCCACGCTGTTCGCCTGAATCAACATTAGGTAAATGAAAATTATTTTTTTTGATAATAGGGAATCGTGAAAGGATGACATTACCATAATGGCCTCCTTGAAAATCGATATTAGAACCAAAGAGACTCTTCATCTTTGTTAGACGAGACAACTCAGCTACTTGGTCCACCTTCCCAGTCCGCGTAGTGTTCTGATCCACCTCCTGCAAAGCTACCAAGTCAGGTTTGACTGATAAAATAACCCTTGTAATGCGGGGCAAATCAAGTTTTCCATCCACTCCTTCAGCGTGATGAATATTGTAACACAATACCCTCAACTGGAAGGATTTTTTGTTTTTCCCAGCCAAAATTACCTGACCTTTGGGAGGGCTAATATCCACTAAACCTCCAGTCAAAGGGTCATCGGTAAGACCCTGCCCAAAAGAGCTAATCGCAGTTAACAGAATACTGATCAGGCAATAAAGTATTTTTTTCATGAATGCCCGCTTGCAATGATTAACTTTCTCATACCTTATATTGACTTAATCATTTATAATTTTCCAAGTAAGAACTAAAACCAAGTCTGATCCATAACAATGAAATCTAGAAGAAACTTTATCAAATTCAGCACCTTGGCAGCACTTGGAATCAAAGATACCGCATTTGCCGAAAGCCCCTCAAAAAAGACCTTTATACATGGATTTAACTTTAAATTCAAAAGAGGAGTTTCAGATGAGAAAATCGCTGGAATGATGAAGGAGTTAGCAGCTTTAAAAGAGAAAATACCTGTCCTTAAAGATTTCCTAGTAGGTAAGAATATCGCCCATAGAACACATGGATATCAGTATGGAGAAATTGCAGTCTTTGATAAGAAAGAGGACCTCATGGTCTATGAGCGACACCCCGAACATGAGAAACTAGTAAAAAAAATTCTTCCAAATTTGGAAATCGGGAATGGAATGGATTTTTTTCCAATTGGTAATGCCAAGACTGAACTTGGGACATCAAGTTACAAAGGCCATTTCATCCACGCCTTTAATTTTAAATTTAAAAATGGAGTTTCTAATGATGAAATAGCCGAATTAATGAGTGAGCTTGCGAGCATGAAAGAAAAGATTCCAGTTCTTAAGGAATTACTGATCGGAAAAAATGTAGCCCACTGGCACAGAGGATTTCAATATGGGGAAATTGCTGTTTTTGAGAAAAAAGAGGATCTAAAAATATTCGACAAACATCCTGAGCACCAAAAGTTAGTTAAAAAAATCATACCTAAACTTGATAGTGGACACGCCATGGATTTTATTCCCATAGATGCCTAAAGTTACTATCTATCATTATCCTAACTGAGGATCCTCTAAGAATGCCTTAGCGGTCGCTGAGAAATTGGGAATCGATCACGATGTAATACTTTATATCAAAACTCCTCCTGGCAAAAAAGAACTCGAAACAATCCTTAGTGGTCTTGAAGATCCTGTAGAAGATCTAGTAAGGAAAGATTCAAAGTTCAAAAAACTGGAGCTCAACCCTGATGATTTCATAGGGGATCCAGACGCTGTGATCGAGATCTTACTTAAACACAAACAACTGCTCCAACGCCCGATCATCCTGAAAGGAAAGAAATCGATCATTGGTCGGCCAAAGAGCAGAATTGAAGAATTTTTAAGTTAGTGACGAAAGGTCTTATATACTTTTCCAATCTTCTGTTCTTACTCAGGCTGTTTTAGACATCCTCTTTTTGATTCGTCTTCAAAACTAGATGAACCTCCATCTCCTGACTATGAATTCTTAGCCTTGAGGAATGAAGACCCCTCTATTGCTTATTCTGTCCATGTTACTTTTAGAGTGTAACATTCCTGACTACTTTTCAAAGAAGTCGCCAAAATCACATGCGATGGCTTAGACCAAGAACCGATCAATCGCCCCGGTCTGGTCGAGACGGTTGCGTAGCATGGTCAGGTCCAGGTCACCGTAATGCTCGATCGGGTTACCATAAGCATTGAGCAGAGTTGTGTACCAATTGCTTAGGGTCTTGTGGCCTTCGGTGCTGTGGAACGGCAAGCGGATGTAGCGGCCGGTAATGTCAAGCTTCGAGTTCTTGCCGGTCATGAGAACCATCGGTGCCTCCGTATCTGGACCATGGTGACCGGCACCGGTTTCGGGCATGTAGATGATCGTCGTGTTATCGAACATCGTGCCATTGCCCTCGGGAATGGACTTGAGCTTGGTCACTAAGGTAGTGACCTGCTTCATGTGGTGAGTTTTGATAACATTTCTCATTTTCGCGGCACCAGCAATTTGGCCGCCATGCCCGATCTGGTGGATACTCGTCTTTTGTTCATTCTCGGGGAGGGAGGTTATGTCGGTTCCAAGGTCGTCAATGGTGTAGGTGACGACGTTGGTCAAGCCAGACGCGAGCGCCCCTACGATAACATCAGTGAAAGCAGCCTGCTTCTGCGGAAGGGTTGCATCTTCGCCACCGTCCGCGTGGACGGGATCGATTTCAGGCAGGTGCTGTTTAATTTTGTCGCCCAAAGACTCGACCTTTGTTTTACGGTCGCGAATCGACTGGAGTGATTCAACCTGATCACTGATCTTAAGCCGCTCATCACCATCCAGTCCCTTAAGCCTGCGATTTTCCTTTTCGTGCAAGTAGTCGAGCAGAGCTTTGTCGGAAGCAGCTTCGTCCGTATTGGTGACGGACTTGAACAATTCCTGGTAAGCGGTCATGGGGTCAGCGTAACAGTAGTTGCGCTGCTTTGCCGCAGGAGCCGAATAGCCTGAGACGATCCCGGTCCTATGGTCGCGCCCGTGGGGTACCGCCAACGACATTTCAACATGACCGAATGGAGAAGGGAAAAGTTTGGCCAGCTCGAAATCGACGGTCGCCCACTTAATGTTGCTGAGGATGTCCCGCCCGGCTTTATAGGCACCCATGCAGCCAGAGTAGGAGTAGTGCCCACCTCCGCTCACCGACATCGAGATGCCATGCAGGATGGTCATGTTCTCCTTGTGCCCGTCCAGCCCTTTTAGCCAATCAGGCAGCTCATGCTTGGCCAAGTCCACCTCGAAGGCCTGCTTCTCATTGTGCTTCTTTAGCTCCCGGGAGGAAAAGGAAGGCAGATCAAATTGTTGGGGCAGGTTACCGTTGGATTTGCGAATAAAGACGAATCGGTGAAGGCCAGCACTTGGACCCTTCGCCGGCGCGGCCATGAGGTGATTGAATGAAGGGGTCAGCGCAAGGCTGGCAGTCCCCAAACCGGTCTTCTTCAAAAGTTCTCGTCGATTGATCAACATAGTTTATTCCTTGGTATTGGGTTTGCGGTAGATGAAGGAGTCGGAGGTTAGCAGTGAAACGATTACTTCATCAAAGCTCCCGTTGTTAACGATATACGCTTTGTCTGCATCCATCAACGTTTTGGAGTCCGAAAGCATTTCGTTGCGACCCAGAAAGTAGCGGAAAGCATGCCGGATGATGGACTGGCGGACCTTATCGGATTTCGCCAGACGGTCAATCAGGTCAAACGCGTCCTCGACGTCGCCATCCAGCGTCGTGTCATCCGTTCCTTTAAGGACTCCACGAGGATCGACTGGTAACGTCTTGTAAACCGAAAGCGAGGCACCAAACGCATTGGTTTCCCCCCGTTTGGCCTCCTTGAGAAGATTTTCCGGGTGCTCCAGATTTTCCTCGGTTCGGAATCTGCCGAAGTCGTCGTAGATCTCGAACGGAAAGCCAAGTGGGTCCATCTTCTGGTGGCACCGCCAGCAGTAAGAATCGCCCGTCCGGTTTTCCATCCGCTGACGAAGTGTCTTGTGATGGTCCGGCGGGATAACCGCATCCACGGTGATCGGCACGTCGGGGATCGTACCGGCCAACAGCTTTTCGCGAATCCATTTTCCGCGATGGATCGGATCCGTCTCCAAGTTCTGCGCGTGAGCAATCAACCAGGCGGGATGGGTCAAGATGCCTTTGCGATTAGGGATGGCGGCCGGCTGGACGGGCGGATAGTCCCATTTTTTCCAGTCGATGTTCCAGTACGAGGTCACCTGCTCGCCGCGCATCTGCTGCCCGGTACGTCCCAATACGTTTCCGCCGTGCCAGAAGCCCATTGACACCTTCATGTAAGGCATGCCGTTGGCTTGTCCTGCGCTGAAATGACGTTTCAATGCGGGCATCATTCTTTTCAGGGTGTTCAGCAGCGACTTATTGTCACCTCCACGAACCTTGCGGAATTCCCAGATCGTCAGCATGAACTCCTTATGGGGGGCGACGTCGTCTGGCTCCCATGTTTCCCACTCGAATTTCCTGAAATGCTCGTAGACCCTCTTCAGTTCATCCGATGCAGCCTTCATATTTTGGTTGTCGCCTGAATGGTATATGTAAAACTTGTCGGTTGTAAGAAGCTCTTCAAAAACTTGTTCATCTTTTTCAAGAATATACTCAACCAACATGTCCGCCTCGTCGATCAAGCGGCTGACCGCTTGCTCGTGACGTCCTGCGCCGAAACGTGAATCGTCCTTGAAAACG
>JAAZZC010000218.1 GCA_014239335.1 Verrucomicrobiales bacterium | reverse complement strand
TGACGATTCTACAGTGAATGGTCTTAAGTATTACCGACACGAAGAGGCCGAAGCGGTAGAGGCTTTCAGTGCATCCCTGAATAATGCGATTCAGGTCTTCACTACCGAAAATTATAAGGCAAGACAGATTCCGAACTGGAACCGTACATTTTCAGCTGTGCCTGATCTTGCTGATCGTCTCAAGGAGGTGATCGAAGCTGATAACGAGTAAGGAGTAACCCGGTTTATATTCCAAGCATCATTGAGGCGATGCCAAAATATATAAGGAGCCCGAGCACGTCGACGATCGTGGTAATGGCTGGGGACGCAACTACTGCAGGATCCAGTTTACAGGACATCGCCATCATGGGTAGGGCGCCGCCGATGAAAGTTGACGCTGAGACCTGAATAGTCAGAGCAATTCCAACGGTAATGACTAGATCGCTTAGGCCGTGCTCTCCGGTGATGGACTTCAGGGTATCGGGATTGATGAATGTTGTGATAAGGATCCAGCTTCCAATTGCAATGAGAGCGCCGAGTAGTGCGCCGAGGGCGAGCCCGATCCGTAGCTCTTTCCAGACGACACGAAAGAATTCGGAGGGTGTGAATTCGCCCAGTGACATGGCGCGAATGACCATCGTTGCTGCCTGTGATCCAGTGTTGCCGCCAGTCGCTACGATCATGGGCATGTAAACGGCAAGAATGAAAACGTTCTCGAGGAGACTCTCGTATTTGAGGATAACTAGCCCAGAGAGAATCGCCACGATTGCCAGAAAGAATACCCATACTGCTCGGCGTTTGAAGTGCGAGAGAACCGGCGATTTCAGATAACCTTCCTCGTCCCTTTCCCCCGCGATAGCGGCAGCCTTTTCAAGGTCCTCCGTGGACTCCTCTTCCTGAATTTCAAGGGCATCATCATGGGTAATGATGCCAAGGAGTTGATTGGCTTTGTCAATGACCGGCAAGGCTAGCATGTCATACTTCAACATCATCTTAAGAGCTTCCTCCTGGTCCTCTTCTGCCCGGATTGCGAGTTTCTCATGATCCATGATATCCTTGATTGGAGTGCTCCATGCATTAAAGGTAAGGTCCCTGAGTCGGACCTTTCCAAGGATCCTTTTATTCTCATCGACCACGTATATTCTTGCCAGGATCTCCGCGTCTTCCTTGGTTTCCTCCAGAATCTCGATCGCTTCCTTCACGGACATGTTCTCTTGGAGGGTCGCGTACGAAGTGGTCATTCGGCCACCCGCAGAGTCCTCTGGATATCCTAGGAGCGTTTCTGCGGCATCTTTCTTCTCATCTGAAAGTAATTCTACGTAGGTCTTCTGTTGGTTCTCGTCCGTTTCCTGTATGAGGTCAGTGACGACGTCATCCGGGAGGCTTTCCAGGATCACTGTCCTGTCCTTTTCCTCCAGACTTGCTATCAGGTCAGCGGATTCAGAGGCAGGCAGGAAGCTGGTGATGAGCGACAGAGCATCGTTATTGAGGAACTGAGCGAACTGGATTTGTTGCTTTTCATTGAGAGAAGTGAAGGCCGCGGCGGCATCAGCAGGGTGAAGGCTGTTACAGATCTCCTGAAGCTTGGATTCATTTCCGCTCCTAATAGCCTTTTTGATTGATTCCGGAATCTTCATCTACTGGGTTCTTGAGAGGCTGAATTAGAATCTTGTTTCCAGGAAGTGAATTGATTTCTTTAATTTGATGGCGGAAGTATGACAATTTCAACTCGCCGGTTCAGAGACTGTTCCTCCTTACTTCCTTTAGGGCTAGTTAGAGGCTTGGTTTCGCCGAAGGCCCGGACCTGCAATACCTGAGCTGGGATGGATAGGTTATCAACGAGCCATTCTTTTACCGAGAGTGCCCTTTGACGGCTCAGGGACAAATTGTATTCTTCAGGCCCGGTACTGTCCGTGTGCCCTTCTATAATGAAGGTTGATCCGGGATTTTTTTGAATAAGCAGGCCAAGTTTCATGAGGCTCTTGCGTGCTCCTTTATGAAGGGACACTTCATTGTAACCAAAGAGAAGATCGGTGGGCATTAGTATTGGTTTTGTCTTATCAAGGATCGGTCCTACATTACCTAGTAATTGATCGAGGTCACTGAACTGACTTCCATCCACTTCGCCGGACTCGGAAATTTTTGCTAGAGTTTCTTGGTAATTCTTTAGGAGTGTCGCTTCATCGATCAGATTATCTTTTTGTTCACCAAGACCTATGACTAGTTGGTCAGGTGAAGCGATGGGGGTTTCCTTGAGCGAGGCCTTGGCCAGAGCCTTTAGGTACTTGCGCATTTGCTCTGACTCATGTTCGAGCAGTGAAGTGATGTCCTTATTCCCGGGATCAATTCCGGTGAGTGGTTTTTCTTCTTCGCCTGGCCTGAGTCTGATTCCTGACTCAGGAACCTTGTACGGATTCTCGACCTGCTTTAAAAGTTCCTGAGTGTTTATTTTATTTAATAAATTTTTCTCGGTCTCGTCCAGTGATGCCGGCTCTTCTTCTTTCGGGGTCTCGTCTATCATCCCCCTGACCTTGATATCTTTTAGGCTTTCTATAGCGGATTTGGTTGGGGCATCCTCAGCGGGAATCACAATCTTTTCGAACCAGGTGTACAGACCCAAGTGTAGGCCGAAGGAGAAGATGACCGCTAGGATCATCAGAGGCTTTATCCAGGATGCACCGCCGGCGTGGGCGGGTTCCCAATCATAGTTGGATTGGATTGCCATTATTTAACTAAGATTCCTTTGGGCTGGGTGGAAGTCAAGGTTCACTGAATAAAGAGAACGTTCGAGGAGGGCTTGATTTTTCATACAATTCCCCGAACCTAACGGCCCCGAGCATGCTTTGAGCGTGATTATCCTTAAAAAACAAATAAACTACTCATAAAACGATGGCCTCTGATTCTGATCGCAACGAAAGAATGGAAAAAATTGTCAGCCTTTGTAAGCGGCGTGGCTTTATATTTCAGTCCGCCGAAATGTATGGGGGCATGAACGGTTGTTGGGATTATGGCCCTCTTGGAGCTGAACTGAAGCGTAACCTTAAAGATTACTGGTGGAAGAAGACCGTGACTGAGAGGGAAGACATTGTCGGGATGGATGGATCTATCCTCACTCATCAGGACGTTCTTAAAGCTTCAGGTCATGTGGGTGGTTTCTCTGACCCGATGTCTGATTGTCTACTTTCGAGGGCAAGACTCAGGGCCGATCAGGTCCCCGAGCAGTCCGGTGTTGCTGTCTGGTACTCGGGAGCAAAGCATGAGCCGACTGATTGGTCCGTTGAGACCGAATTTGCTGTCCTTGTCCCTGAAGGTAAAGATCCTGACTCGGCCAAGAAAACGGCCCGACAGTTTTACGGTGAAAGGATGCCTGATAAGAAGATTTCGCCTAAGGAATTGGAACTCATTGAGGAGAAGAGGGAGGAGCTCCAGTCTACGACTCAATTTAATCCAGCGAACGGGTCCTTACTGACGGAACCCCGTGAATTCAACCTAATGTTCCAGACCAGTGTCGGTGCATCCAGTGATGAGGGTTCGATTGCATATCTTAGGCCTGAGACAGCGCAGTCCATTTTTGTGCAGTTCAAGAATATTCTTGAAACGTCCAGGCAGAAGCTCCCGTTTGGAATTGCCCAGATCGGGAAAGCTTTTCGTAATGAAATTAATCCCCGTAATTTTACTTTCAGGTCCCGTGAATTTGAACAGATGGAGACCGAGTTCTTCTGTCGTGGCGAGGACGGGCTCCGTCTCACTGAAGAGTGGTTAGAGGCAAGGCTTCAATTTTATGGGGAGATAGGGATACCGCGTGAGAAATTGCATGTACTTGATGTGCCGGACGGTGAGAGGGCTCATTACTCAAGTAAGACTTATGATATAGAGTATGACTTCCCGTTCGGGATTCAGGAACTTGAGGGAGTCGCTTATCGAACTGATTATGATTTAAAGAAGCACGGTGAAGCGAGCGGCAAGCCGATCGAATACTTTGATGAGCAGACCAAGGAAAAGCTCATTCCGCATGTTGTTGAGCCGAGCGCTGGCTGTGACAGGACTGTCCTTGCTCTCATTTGTGAGGCCTTTGACGAGGAGACTGTGACTAATGAGAAGGGCAAGGAGGAGACTAGGACAGTGATGCGTTTTGATCCGAAAATGGCACCCGTTAAGTGTGGCATATTTCCTTTATTGAAGAATAAGCCGGAACTTGTGAATAAGGCTAGGGAGGTCAAGGAGT
>JAAZZC010000087.1 GCA_014239335.1 Verrucomicrobiales bacterium | reverse complement strand
CTGAAGAGCCAGCCCCAAAACCTGTCGAAGAGAACGAGGCCCCCGCTGAAGAGCCAGCTCCAAAACCTGTCGAAGAGAACGAGGCCCCCGCTGAAGAGCCAGCTAAGGAATCTTCTTAAACTCCTAAAGGGAAAAGTTTCCGCGAGACTATCCAGACTATGGGTAAGCGGCAAAAAAAACTAAGCCACGGACTGGCTTACTTAGGTTATAGGCTAGCCGAAATGACGCTGACAATACCGCCTATGTGGTTCTGTTATCGAACAGGCCAGCTCATTGGACTCATTTGTTATTACCTGCTCAAGCGGTACAGAACCCTTGCCGAGCACAATGTCAGTATTGCATTTGCCAATGAAAAATCAGTTCCTGAAATAAAACAGCTTGTCAGGGAACATTTTATCACTGTTGGCGCTAACTTTGTCTGCAGCGCCAAGTTCGCAACAATTTCTCCCAAGAAAATTAATAATTACATTGAATACGAAGGACTAGAACTGCTCCAAGAAAATGCCGAAAAAAGAATTCCTATCATTTATATCGCCTGCCATATGGGAGCATGGGAATTATTAGCACAAATTGGGTCACCGGCTACTAATGTAAAGCAGTCAACGCTCTACCAAGCTCTTTCGAACCCTTACATCGATGCGCACGTGCTCCGGAAAAGAAAACGGACAGGCATTAAAGCCTTTGACCGAAAAGATGGCTTCAATGCACCTATGGCTCATCTCCGTGCTGGAGGAAGTCTTGGGATACTCGTAGATCAGAATGCTGGTTACCGAGGAATCTGGTGCCCCTTATTCGGCAAGCTCGCATCAACATCCAATCTGGCGCCGCTCATGGCTGCTCGTTCCGGAGCAACCATGTTTCCTTATTTTGTCATCACTCTGGGCCCTTCAAAGTGGAAAGTTATCGTTTCTGAACCTCTCGAAGTGAGTCCCGATGAGGCAATCGAAACGACAACAGCAAAAATGAATTTGTTAGTTGAAAAGATGGTTGCCAGATCACCTAAGGACTGGTTCTGGTTACATAATAGATGGAAGACCCCAAAGACCCGTTTCCTCATAGAAAAATACAGAAGAGGTTTTTGCTTACCCCCGAACATTAAAATAGAAGAGCTACAGCCATTCAACATTCTCATCATTGCTCCTCGGTCCGAAGATCATTGTAAACTATCAGTACAAACCATTCGGCTCATTGCTGGGGGCCGTCCAGATGCAAAAATTACAGTCTTAGGAAATTATTCTAAGGTTTGGAAAAATGTTACTGAGATTAAAAAAATTATTGAAAGGCCTGAGCATGTAATTGGGCCCCATAGCGGCTCAATTAGTGATCAAAATTTTGATGTTGCGATTCTGTTCGATAATTCACTACAAGCAGCGAAGGAAGCTAAGAGAGAAGGAGTCCCACACATTGTAGGATATATTAATAATGAGAATGCTCGATTTATTGATCACAAAATCACCCAAGAAAATTCTCCCGATGAGCATGCCTATTATAATAAAATTGCAGAGTGTATCGGTTCAAGAATGCCTTGAGTCAGGCCTAAATTTTAGTTGCCGTTAAGTTACATGACACTTTTCGGTTGTCGCATCCACTTGATCGCATAGAATGAGAGCGGTTGTCCAGAGACTGTGGACTATCGACTGACGAATCCGCCAGGGCCTGACGGCAGCAACGGCAGTTTGTTCGAGAGTGCCGTAGTTCTCTGGCAGCCACTTTTTAATAAATTATTTTTTACGAAGAACTGATTCCTCTACATCAAATTTAATTCCCTGAGGATCGGGACCAAATAAGTCTTTGATTTCTGGGGCTCTGTTCAAGAGATCCCCCTTAGCTCCCCGAAGCCTTGTAATTGTATATGATGGATTGACCCGGTTTAATTTATACTTGGAATAGCCTTCACCCGGATTTGCGATATCCGACTCACGCATCTCAAAATGCAAATGAGCAGGATAACGTCCCTTAGCATTGCCCACCTCGCCAATTATATCACCTCGTTGAACTAAAGCGCCGCTCGCAACAAAAAACTTGCCCAAATGAGCATAAACACTCTGGAGCATTCTTCTTGCACGAGACTCGCCAACAACATGCTCTATGATAACAACATTTCCCCAACTCTCACCAGCATCAGCGGCATAGATTACACGGCCAGCAGCCACTGCAAAAATATTATCTCCTAGATCCGTATTCATTCCACCAATTCCATTCAAATCATCTGCTAGATGATTGCTTCCGAATCCAGAGTTGAAATTCATGAATGGCTGAGCATTATAAGTAAGCGCTCCGTTCTCCGAACCTAAGGGGCTATCAAATCTTGTGGCTCGCGGAGTCATAGCGGCTTCTATGGGCCTCACAAAAGAAAAAGCATCATCAAAACTGTCCTGAGACTGTTCGGAAACAAAAAACGGGCGCCAATCATCATAATCTCTTAAGATTACCCACTTCTGCTCCAATGGAGTTTTCTTTAGCACCCATAAACAAAACACTATTAAAACAGTAGAAAAGATGGTAACTGGAACAGCGACTCGGAGATTAAGCCCATCTAAAAATTTTCTTGGAGGCACATATTTGACGCCTCCCCTTCTGCGGTCGAAAGTTGACACTATATAAGACTGCCTCATGAATCCAGAAGTGCGAGAAAAAATTGAAGCCCTGTTCATCAAAAGAAATTTAAGGATGACAAGACCCAGAGAAATAATCCTCGAAGCTGCTTTTTCAGATAAGGGAGATCATTTCACTGCCGAAGAACTTTATGCGAAAGCAAAAGTAATAGACTCTAAAGCATCGCTGGCCACACTTTACCGGACAGTTTCTCTGCTCGTTGACGGTGGCTTATTGCATGAAATTGATCTTGGGAAAGGGGTCGTATCATACGATCCCAACTTTATTGAGCATCCTAATCACAATCACTTGATATGCGTGGACTGCTCTGAGGTAATCGAGTTTGAAGATGAACACATCGGTGTATTGGAAGATTGCATCACTAAGAGGCTTGGATTTAGCCCCGCCACCAAAAGCATCCAAATCAAAGCGAAGTGCGATAAGCTTCGCGCGTCAGGCTCCTGCGACAATCTCATCAGTAAATGAGTATTAACAGGAACTATAAAGTAATCTACAAAAAGTAACTACTATGTGGAAAGGCCGATTCCAGAAAGAAACGTCGTCATTGTTAACCCAATACGGGGAATCAATTTCTTTTGATTGGCGTTTATACAAATATGACATTGCAGGGTCAATTGCACATGCCGCAGCTCTGGAGAAGGCTGATATCATTACTCAAGAAGAATATAAAAAAATTACCGAAGGGCTAAGGGATATAGGAACTGACATTGAGCAGGGCTCTTTTGAGTTTGATATGAACCTCGAAGATATTCACATGAATATCGAATCCGCTCTTACGGATAGGATCGGTGATGCTGGAGCCAAACTGCACACAGCCAGAAGCAGGAACGATCAGGTCGCTCTTGACGTGAGACTCTACTGCAGAGATTCACTTAATGACATTCAAGAAAATCTGCGCGATATGCAGCGGGCACTTGTACAATGCTGCAAAAGGTTCCCCGACTCAGTGATCCCGGGTTATACCCACCTACAGCGGGGACAGCCGGTATTATTTTCTCACCACCTCTTAGCATATGTGGAAATGTTCGAGAGGGATCTGCAAAGGCTAAAAGATTCAATACAAAGGATTAATATAATGCCATTAGGGTCGGGTGCACTAGCAGGCAGCACGATCACACTTGATAGGGAATTTATTGCCGAACAACTCGGTTTTACAGAGATCAGTCAAAACAGCATGGATGCAGTCAGTGACCGTGACTTTGTTGCTGAAGTCCTGTTCTGCCTGGCACTGACAGGAACACACTTATCAAGACTCAGCGAAGACGTTATACTTTGGGCAAGTGCAGAATTTGAGTTTATTTCACTGAGTGACGAACACACGACTGGTTCGAGTCTAATGCCTCAGAAAAAGAATCCTGATATTGCTGAACTGACTAGAGGTAAGACGGGGAGGCTCTATGGAAACCTCATGTCTATTCTTACTCTGATTAAGGGTTTGCCAATGACTTACAACCGTGATCTGCAGGAGGATAAAGAACCTCTATTTGATTCTATAGACACCATTCAAAACGCGCTAGTTATCTTTTCTGACATGATTGATGGCATGAGCATTAATGAAATCCAGACCCGTGAAGCGTGCTCTGACCCAATGCTTTTTGCGACAGACATCGCTGACTATCTAGTAAAAAAAGGTGTCCCTTTCCGTGAAGCTCATAATATCGTTGGGCAACTCACTGCACATGCAATTGAAAGCAGCAACCCTTTCCCGAAAATTGAAATACAACAATACAAGGAATTCTCAGAGCACTTTGAAGAATCAGTCTTCGATCTCTTTGAAATCGAATCAGCTTTAACTGCCAGGACCGCTACTGGGGCCCCATCCCCTAAAAACGTTTCCGCTCAAGTTAGTAAATGGGAAAATAAGTTAAGCGGAGAATAAACAAGAAAAACCCAGATCCATAAAGATTTGAGTACTTAGTTTGCATTTCCTCTGGACTGAGCTATCAAAAAAGCCCCACAATAATTGCCAGTAACCCTTAGAATTTAAAATGTTTTTCCTCAAGAAACTACTCAGCCTCGGCGGTAACGCTGCAGCAAAAAAGTTTCAGGACAAAGAAAAACCATTCTTGGATCACTTGGAGGACCTACGTGGAACAATGGTCAAGGTGTTCGGGACACTGATCGTCTGTACCATCATTGCTTTCTTTTTTTACAAGGACCTGATTGAAGTCATTAAATATCCTATAATTCAGGCCAATGAGGCAGGTGCCAATCTTGCCACAGAACTCAAAGTCTTCAGCCCTGTTGAAGGGTTCATGAGTGTTATTAAGATCTGCCTCTACGCGGCACTGATCGGTTCATTCCCAATCCTTCTTTATTTTATTGGAGAGTTCATTATTCCGGGACTCAACAAAAAAGAAAAGAAACTGATTTTGCCGGTAGTTATTGCAAGTTTCATACTCTTTAGCATCGGAGTCGTATTCGCTTACTTTGTGGTGATACCACGAGCATTGGAGTTTTTTGATAGCTTTAATGCTGGAGTCGATATCGCTACAGATCTGCGTTTTAAATACACGGTCTCTTTCATAACAATGCTTTGCCTTGTATTTGGACTGTGCTTCGAATTGCCCGTCGTCGTTCTGACACTCGTTAAATTGGATCTTCTTGATTCTAAGATGATGCGAGCGACCCGCTCTTACGCAATCGTTGCAATGTTTGTTCTCGCGGCAGTGATCACCCCCACACCGGACATATTTACGATGTCCTTACTCGCTGGGCCAATGGTAATTTTATACGAGTTTTGTATTTGGATGGCCTGGTACATGGAATGGAAGGAGGCCAAGAAAGAAGCTCTACAAAAAGAAAGAGACCAGCAGGTACTCATCGACAGGCAACAAGCTTCACCAGGAGCAGATGTTAATAACGGACCTGCAAATCTGAAATCTAAGGACACAGGCACTCTTGAATATAATCCTGATAATGAAGTTATCTATGAGGATCAGAACAGTGATGTTATTGAAGAAGGCGGTGAGAGTGGGGCATTTGATGAATACCATACAGGATTAAATGATGAAACTGAACCAGTTGACCCAGCCAGTGACTCTGTCTGGGGATACAGCGATCAAGCAAAGGGAGGCAGTGTTCCAGAAGAGTCAGACACATACACTGATGACCATCATTACGACCATGACTATCATGATCACGGACATTATGGCGACGGATACTATAGCGGGCCCACAGAGGAACTGAAAAAAATTCTTCAAGCTGAACTCAGGGAAGATATCAAGCACGACATAATGCACGATATTAAACAGGATCTGAAGGATGAGCTAAAGGCTGAACTCCTTGAGGAGCTTAAAAAAGATCTGAAAGACGGAGAATCAGAAGAAGGGTAATTATCCTTTGCCTAACTTTCTTTAATTGAGACAATAAATATTAACTAAACCGATAAGTAGGACCATGAGAAAAATTCTCTGCGTCTTACAAAGGAAATGCCAACCCTTAAATTTAAATCATCTACTAAGCACCTAGGACTTATAACGTAAACGCTTCTTGTGGCGATTCGCCCTATTGCGTTTACTTCGCTTGTGCTTATTGATTTTGGTTTTCCGTCTTTTTTTGAGTGATCCCATTTGATAATATTAAACCCCAAAAAAGGCTCTGGGGGGGGGCGTTTATAACATCATTCCAGCATATTTGCCAATTATTTTTATAAATACTAGCTCTTTTCCTCTATTTATTGCTCTTTCTTAAAGTCTCAACAATTAGACATTATCGATCAAAGAACGAGTTTATTGAGAGGATACTCAATGATTCCTTCTGCTCCCATAGCTTTAAGTTCAGGTATCAATTCCCGCACAACAGCCTCATCAAGGACCGTCTCTATCGCAACCCAACTCTCATCAGCAAGCCTAGATACTGTTGGATTACGCAAAGCAGGAAGATTTTCAAGTAACTGATCAAGGTTAGCACTTAAGATGTTCATTTTTAGCCCCACAACATCCCTAGCTGCCTGAGCCGCTGAGAGAAGCATCCCGATACGTTCCAACTTTTCACGCTTCCATTCATCCTGCATGGCTGACTTATTGGCCACAAATTGTGGGAAAGACTCCATCAAAGTATCAACGATCCTAAGCTTATTGGCTCTTAAGGATGATCCTGTCTCCGTAACATCAACAATAGCATCAACAAGCTCAGGAACTTTCACTTCAGTAGCACCCCAACTAAATTCCACTTCAGCATTCACTCCTTTGCTCTTGAGAAAATCAGTCGTCAACCCAACGCTCTCGGTAGCGATTCTCTTACCTTCTAAATCTTGGACTGACTGAATGGGTGAATCTTCGGGAACAACCAGAACCCATCGAGTAGGATTCGTAGATGAACGACTATATGCAAGATCACAAATCACCTCAACGTCGGCCCGATTTTCTGCAATCCAATCCTTTCCAGTAATTCCACAATCGAGGAATCCATGATCAACGTATCTTCCTATCTCCTGCGCACGTATGAGCCTTAATGAAAGCTCCTTGTCGTCAGAGGTTGGTCTGTATGACCGAGAAGAAACATAAATATTCCAACCCGCCTTCTCAAACAAATCAAGAGTCGCATTCTGTAGACTTCCCTTAGGCAATCCTAGTATAAGGTTTTGTGATGACATAGTTTTATTCTATTAACCGCTCCGTTGCGGGCCGATATGTTGCCCCCTTAGAGCCAAACTGTCAACGAAGCACAGCATTTGATTCGCAAAGAAATATAATTTAATCGGGCTGAGTGAATGTAAATTCATACTTCTCTGCAGACAAAGAATGCTCCGTTTTCTTTCCATTAGGCCAAAAGATAATCAACGAATCAAAGGATGGATCAATGTAAATGGCATTACCTGACTGAGACAAGTAGCCTCCTCCTTGGTAAATTTCCTCGACTCGCATCCTGCCTTTAACATCTTTAGATTTGAACAAAACCTTGGATCCGGCTGCCATCGGATTTCCTTTCGATCCTTTAAGAATCACTTTCCTTGACCTTGGTCCGTCAGCAACTCGAGTGAAAGCCTGTAATTCACCATCATTCACAGCAACCACAAAATCAGGAAACCCGTCCCCGTTAAGGTCCGTCTTTGCCAATCCCCTTCCATCAGTTGAAACAATCAAACCACTCTCGGATGCGGTCAATGCCTTAAAACTTCCCTTACCATCTCCTAACATCAATTGACTAAGACCACCACGATAAGGAGGCGTCTCAAATTGAGTCACTGAGAAGTTTTGAACCGCATAAAGGTCAAGGTTTCCGTCGCCATTAACATCACAAAAATCGAGACCGAAAACGGGTGCGTTTTGAGCCGTACTTGGCAACGCCTTAAAAGTGAACGACCCTTTACCATTATTTATAAGTATTCCAGATGACAATTCATTAGCTTCAAAAACGGAAGACTCTTTTAACCTTGAAGGCGTATAAATATCACTCAATGACGAGCTGGCAAATTGATGGAAAGTTTTAAACTTCTCTCCTAGTGAAGGAATCGCGGAAGTCGAACAACTTTTGCCTCTGATTGGTAATAAGACTCCATTCTCATATTTAGCCTCAACAATACTTTTGGTGCCGGACCCTTCATAATCACCATAGTAAATGCGAATCGGTTTCTTTACCGATGCATGATACTTTGTGTTCTGACCCGAATTACCAATTGCATAATCGATGTCGCCATCATTATCAATGTCACCACCAGTGATGCTGTTCCACCAGCCCAGCATATCTACAAGGCCCGACTCCTTAGTGGCTTCAACTAGTTTTCCGGAATCATTTAAAAATACCCTCACCGGCCCCCACTCTGTTGTAATCATGAGATCAATCCAGCCATCACCATTAACCTCAGTCCATAGAGCTGAGGTAACCATTCCTGCATTTGCAAGAGCTGATACCTGATCGTTAGAACCGGCAACAAAACGAATGCTCTGCCCAGGAACAGATTCATTAATTAAAATCCGACTCGTAGCAGCTAAAGGATATTCTCCACTCAATACTCTGCTTCCTACAAAAAGATCCAAATCACCATCACGGTCAAAATCAGCTCCACAAACCACACTGCTATTATCCGTAAATTTCGGCAAAGAACCTTCTGGAGCTGATACGAACTTACCTTATCCGTCATTTACATAAAGCCTGTCCCTTACAAGCGGATCACCTTTCTTATATTCATAACTCCCAGATGATACGTATAGATCAGGATCTCCGTCAGAATCAGCATCAAAGAATAAAACGCCCATGTCTTCTGAATCGACGTGCTCCGCGAACGGTTGCCCGTTACCCTCAACCTTAAATCCTCCATCACCATCACTCAGAAAAATGGCCCCGGACTGACCACGCGCGCAGCCGATGAAAAAGTCCTCAGTACCGTTACCATCCACGTCCGCAAAGGCAATGCCCGGACCAAGTTGCGACATTTTATGAGGCAATAGGGGCTGATGGATGAAGTCTTCATAGATCTTTTCTTTATGAATAATTCCCCGCAGTTCTGAATGTTTTACAAACATAGGGGCCTTTTCCAAACGAGAATAGGGCCGCAGACTCGCATCGGTTTCCGAAATAATAATGTGCTTATTGACAGGCAAGTCGCTAAATTCCTGTACTCCCCCGTTAGGCCAACGGACCCTCAGGCTCTGAATGCCTTCAGCCTCACCGAGCCCAAAATGAAGCGAGTTTTCATTACTAGAAAGATAACCCGATAAAGGAATCAATTGTCGCACATGCTTAAGGTGCCCAGCAACAATTTCAACAAATGCACCGATACCATTACGGTTAGATTGGCTCCCTCTCAGAGTCACCAATGCAGAATGACCGGAATCCGATTCATTCCTATAAATAGAAACTGGCTCATTCAGATTAACAACTAATAGATCAAGGTCCCCGTCCTTATCAAAGTCACCATGAGCTGAAGCGTAACTCATTCCGACATGATCAAGACCCCAGGCCTCACTCACATTGGCAAATTGTAAATCTCCCAAGTTCTGAAAGGCGAGGTTCTGTTCAGGCTTGGTCTGGGCATTCTCATAATGTTCCCACTCACTCTTTCCGATCTGGTCCTGAGGAGTGAAGGTGATATCAGAATTATTAAAGTCGCGCGCCATCCCGTTCGATACAAAGAGATCAACGCGCCCATCATTATCATAGTCGGCTAACTTCGCGGCCCAGGACCAGTCCGAATTAGCTAATCCTGACAAACTAGCATTTTCCGAAAAAAGACCGTTCCCCTGATTAAGATAGAGACAATTACGCATCACTTGACGCGGCCTTGCTGCCTCAATGACCCAGCGCATCGCTCCCATTTCTCCCATTGACATTTTTGACTTGTAGTGTGTTGTCGCTGCCATATCCAATGCAACAAAGTCAAGGAGTCCGTCATTATTAATGTCGCCGGCATCGGCTCCCATAGAGAACCATGGAGTATAATTTAATACTTTCGTTATGATGTCGGTAAAGGTTCCATCCCCATTGTTGCGGAACAGGTTGTCTGGATCAGCAAAATCATTAGCAACATAAATGTCCATCAAGCCGTCCCCATCATAGTCCCACCAAGTCGCTGAGAGCCCGTGCCCTTCTTTCTGTATTCCAGCACTCTTACTTATATCCACAAAAAATCCACCATCATTACGAAACAAAAGGTCTGGCCTTCCAATCTCATCCATATCATATGACTTCGGACCCTTCTGCTTGATTCCATAAAACTTCTGAAAGTCAGGACTCACAGTCACTCCTCCGTTAGCCGCCTTTTGGAATGGGGGGGTAGCAGGACGACCGCCTTCCCGGTAATAACGGTTCGTTAATACATAAAGGTCAAGATCTCCATCCTTATCAAAGTCACAAAATGTCGGGACGAGGGATGCGTCTACAACACCAATCCCTGCACTAGAAGCTGATTCGGTGAAATGACCTTTCCCGTCGTTAATATATAGAGAATTCGCAGAATCGTAATTACAAATGTATAGGTCAAGATCCCCATCATTTTCAATGTCTACAGCAGCGACACCAGCCCCCCAAGCATCTCCATCTTTAATTCCAGAAGATGAACTCATGTCATCAAATCGGAAATCCTCCCTCTGTAAATAGAGTTTATTCTTGCCGGGGCCACTCACTAGAAAAATATCAAGCCGCGTGTCCCCGTTAAAATCACCCAACGCCACTCCCCCACAAACAAAGCCAGAATGGTAGAGTCTTTTTAGTGGCTCTTTGATATCGATAGTGTTCTGAAAATTAACGCCTGTCGTCTTTGGAGAAAGCCGAGTGAAAAGTTGTTTCGAATCTGTACCTACGCGTTCCTTAAGAGGAGCAAGAAAGACATTATCATACTGACTCTTTTCCAACCCAATAAACTCTTGCCCCTGATGCTCAGGAGCTTTCACACGTTCACCTGAACCACCGCAGCCGCAAAGAGCAATAGCAATAGCGATTGTGGTTTTAGTCTTGAATGTGAATTTCATCACCCGGGAGCTATTAAACTATTAACGGAAGATGAATATGGCAAGTTCAATAAGAACTCATTGAACAAGAATTACTTGCTCTGAATCTTAACTCTCAAGAACTGACTTGATCCGAAATTACTAAATTTAGATATTCTATATGTTTCAGTTACGGATCCATCATCATGGCTAACGATATCAGAGAGGACCGCCTCAGGGGCCAAATTCCAAGAAACAAGGTCAGTTGAATGTTCTATGAAATAATGAATATCATTTGCCCCTAATCTTTTTCGGAAACTTAAACCTACATAATCTTCTCCGTCTTCTTCCCATATCAAAGATTCCGGGCCTATTCCAGGATCAGAAACTTTCGGATCGCCTCCAAAGGAATATTCAAGAAAATTAGTAATCCCATCATTGTCTGGATCGACAAGGTCCCCAGAAAATGAAGGGTCAAGCAATTCATCAGAAGAAAATACCGAACCTTTCCAAGAACTGAAAGAAAGGCGTATCTCATCTTTACCTGGGCTCCCTCCTATACCAGAACTAATTGCCCAATTCTCGGCAAGACTATGATCAGGAACCGATTCGGGACTCAACAGGGTAAGAGAAAATCCTTCACCATCTGCTCCTTGTGGCCAAGGATCCTCATCAAGATATCTAAACTCATGAATGGCAACTCCTGCGCCATAAGATAACTTTACATTCTCTCCGCCATTGGAAAGGTTATCAGGACCGTACTGACCAGTGACCCGAGCCATGTCACCGTATCTAGATTCAAATGCATTAAGGTTACGGGCAACAACAATATATTCTCCCGGAAGAAGAGAGAGAATAGTCCCATCAACAAAATCAAAATCAATGCCCTTGGTAAATCTAATATCACTCAGATCCAAATTCGTTTCACCGACATTCTTAAGTTCAATGAATTCAAAATCACTAGTACTAAAACCAGCCAATTCCTCCGCATCAGTCGCATTCAAAGGATTGTACATAAATTCACTAATGACGAGACTCTCTTTGTAAACCGAAATGTCCGGACTCGCGGCAACAAACTGAACAGGCTCTGACCAATGGCTCCACTGTCCCGAACTTGAAAGGTGCCGAACTCTGGCCCGATACGTGTGCCCGACACGCACAGCAAGAGGAGGAATCGAAATCCGACGGCCGAAAGAAGACAGCTCTCCAGACTCCCAAACAGAATCAATCTCATAGACCCAAGGGCTTTCCGGATCAAAGATCTCAGATCCCGTGTCTGTTACTTCTGCCAATCGCCATTCCATACCTTCAAATGAACTTCCTCGACCTGAAAAATTAGAACTTTCAAAGCGAATATCATTAGTCGAAAAGTCAAGATCACCAACAGAGGAAATGGTCGGCTTATTAGGCACTATGGAACTGGTATCAGCCTTTTCATTGATAAGCCGTCCTGCTCCATAACCTCCCGGAGAAACAAAATTTTTCATGTATTCAACGAGGCCGTCCCAGTTCCTCTTTGATGATGGAAGCTTTGGATTATTCCTATACCATATTCCTTTTTTAGATTTTCTAGGATGATAATCCCACATGGCTTGGTTCGCTTCAACGATCCTAGTGATCCCGTCGCCGTCCAGAAACCTCTTCATCTCTTCAACGACTTTTTCTCCTTCTCCTGAACTGCAAAGTAAATCCCAAACTTCACGGGAACGGTTTTCAAAGTCTGTCTCCGCGTCATCATACCTAAAAACATTTTGCCAATTCTCCCAGACATTCTCTGAACGGATATGGAATTTACTCTCCCATGTCAGGTCCAGATCCCAAGGTAACATTTCCCACTTATCAGAGTTAGGATCACCCGGGATGATGGGTCTATGATAATAAAGGCAATTCCACTCACTTCTAAGATCAGTGTTGTTTATTAGAGTCGTTCCTATCTTGTAATTATAATAACTTGGCAAGTTCGTATTCTCTTCCCACCAACTCAGATTATTCGCTCTATTCTTAGCACTAATGAAAGAACTTACGTCCGAGTTACTGGAAACCTGATCCGGCCCCTGATTTCTCTTGGTAGCGCCACCGTTCATCTTATAAAGATTGCCGTCAGGCATTCCCATCTCATCAAGAAAACGACCGTCAGGTTCTTCGAGGGCCAGATAGATGCCCCAAAAATCACCATCATACTGATTGTTCGAATTCGATTCCTGAGCATCATCGACGATTCTCAAATGAAAGAGCGTCGTATTACATGACGCAAGGCCACATAACCGGTAAAATTTATAGCTCGCAAACTCATTGAGAATCATGCCGCCAGTCGACGCATTACTGCCCCACCAAGGACAGGTACCAGTCTGCAAAGCAAATTTATCCCATTTGCGGTCATATTTTTTCCCATAATTATCACGCGCCTGGAACCTGTGACCCCGATTGAAGTTCCACTTAATCTTATTCTTACCGGTAACTCTGGTAGATGCCTGACCCTTCAGCCTAAACTTAATATGGTCATAGACTTCACCATCATATACTACCGTAGCGTAATACTTATAGGACCTAGCAGATGAATCATTATACATGCAACCCAGCACATCAGATTCTTTAACAATCATATGATAGACTGGAACCTTAGTTAAGGTTTCCGACGAATAGGTAATGACCGGCGTAGAGCCTGGCCTCAGGGCCCCCTTCCAGTCAGGGACTCCATTATAGCAATAATAAGCAAAATTGGGCTGAGGATCATCAGAATATGGAACAGTCAAAGTATTATCCAACGCGTCCGAGACGCTGATCCGGTACCGAATCAGTCGCCGGTTTCGCTGAACGGTTCCTGGGACCTGAACTGACCAAACATTATCTTCTGCAAATTCATCACCCGCGTTACCTGAATCGTTCATGGGAACATTGATCCATTTCGAATCATAAAGCGAATCTGATAAACGGATATAGTTTCCGGGCTCAACGATCTGATATTGGAGCGTAGCGGAACTGACTGTATCGGCATCAGTGATGCGAGCCGTTATAGTGACAAGGTCACCCTCTGCGGGTTGCTTGGGCAAGTGTTCTAGCTTTCGAACCTGAGGGGCCGAGTTAACAGAAAATACTGTATTCGGGAATCCAGGACTAGGACCTTCACCTGCCGAAGTATTCACTTGAAGAGTCGCGTCAAAGAAAGCATCAGAGCTTCCGTTCAATGAACCATTCAGCAGTTGTACAGATAAGACATTCTTTCCCTCAACGAGCAAGCCTCCGAAATTTGCTACCGGATAATCTTCAAAGCTTTTATTTTCACCTGAGCTGTTCGCTGTCGCATCATGGCTCAGTTCTGGTCCAGCAACATTAGTAGAAGCGACATGCTTGCCATTAATCCATGCATTAAAACCGTCATCTATCTGAGCACTCAATAGAAGAGATCCAATCTGGGCAGGATTATCAATATTAAATGACTTACGGAAATAAACGGTCGAATAATTTCCTCTCATATCAGAAAGGTTAGTATTTAAAAATCCTTCCCCAAATCCAATGGCCGCTTCACCCTCTGCCCAGTCAGAATCATCAAAATTGATCTGGCGCCAGGCTCCGTTTGTGGCCGAAGGTTCAGTGAATCCTTTAAATAGTTTCCAGCTTGATCCACCAGCAATGAGAGTTGATCCATCACCTCCAGCAGTTCCGACAGAAGATCGCCAATTGCCTCCGAGATCATTCTCCAGTCCCGGATTAATTAACTCAATGGAATAGCCCGGCCCCGAACCAACTACTGGCCATGGGAATCCCGATTGATAGTCCACCTCATCCACTATTCTATCATTTAAATCACGCAGCCGAACATTTTCTCCCTCATTGGACAGGCTACCAGTCCATGGACCGAGAGAATTTATACCCCACTCAGAAAGTATTGTTTGTGGATCTTCAGCAATTACAAGAAAACCTCCGGCCTGGATATCCGTACCCCTAGGAAAAGTATAATTAACCGCCGAAGAGAGTCGCCAACCTGATAAATCAACAGCAGAATCTGAAGGATTGTATAATTCAATGAACTCCGCACTGACCGTCTTGTCCGGAACATCATAATGGATTTCGTTAATTACGAGTTCCGAGACGTTCGAATCGGTGGTCTCAAATTGTTCAGTTTTAGTAGACCATACTGCGCCGACGGCGTTACTAGCAAAGGCACGGTAATAATATTTTGTCAGTGGTTCTAGACCACTTACAAAGAATGAAAAGTCTCCGTCCCTGATACCGATCTCAACTGAGCGGGTCCAAGCGGAAGGGTCTGCCTCACCGTCAGTGGATCCAAAATAAAATGTAATTGTAGGATCATTGCCTCCCGAATCTGTGACCGTTCCACGAAGGTTAGCAGAGGTCCCAGAAACATTACTCGCCGTTTTATTAGATACTGCTGGTGGCAAAATCTTAGTCGTAAGGAAGGAAACTGTAGACTCTGCCCAGCTCGACCCTCCAGAATTCTGTACGAATGCTCTGAAGAAATATTGCGTATTTTGCAAAAGACCAGAAACAGAAAAGCTTGCCATGCCTGACTGGGAACCAAGATTTTTGGATAGTTCCCATCCAGCTGGAGCTGTCCCACCGTCTGAACGACCATAATAAATTATCACTTCCGGATCCTCTCCTCCCGTGACCGTGACTTGACTCCCTAGGGTAGCGGATGTAGCACCAACCTCAGACGCGGAAAGATTAATAATTACAGGAGAAGCTATTGTCGTTTTAAAGGACAATGAATCATTAGACCAGGACTGTCCGGCCGAATTGGATGCAAGAGCACGAAAGAAATATTCGGTCCCAGGATCCAGACCATTGATCTGGGTCGAAAAGGCAGTACTGTATTTTCCAGGCAAAGCAATGCTCTTTTCCCAACTCTGCTTATCTGTGCCTGCATCAGATGTACCATAATAAAACGTAATTGCCGGTTCATCATTTCCAATACTGGTGACTCGTCCTCTAATCCTTGCCGAATCAGAACGGACCAGTGTTGCTGATTGTAACTCAACTGAAGCCAAGCCAGGATCTTCGATCCCAACAATCTGAAGACCATGAAAGCCAGAATTTGAACTTCCCCGAATAAGGTTCAGTGTCTGGGAATCTCCGGTCAAACCTTCGAAGAG
>JAAZZC010000217.1 GCA_014239335.1 Verrucomicrobiales bacterium | reverse complement strand
TTTCCGTGTCCTTAGTTTCCACGGGAGGACTGAGGGCCAGAATTATAGGATCGCTGAGAACACCAATTTCTTTATTTTCCGCGAAAGGCTTTAGTGATTTTGAGAGGCTTGCTATGAGTATTCTTTTTTCTGCAATGGCCTCAATTTCTTGGATGTTTTTTTGACAATCCGTAAGAATATTCATTACAGAAACCATGTTTCCTGCGTGCAGATTGGCTAGTGCAAGATGTTCCAAAGCTTTGCCTCTTTGTGTTTGTGTTTGTGTTTTGCTTGTAAGAATTCCGAAAGCAGTTTTCTGTACTGCGGCGAGGCCGTCAGTTGCTTTTCCTTGCAAAGGATTAGTTGTGTCTTGGGAGTTAGGATTTGATCCATTGTTGATGATTGCCCCCAAAGCGAAGATGCATATTAGCGATGCAAAAGTTAGGATGATTTTGTTCCGTTTGTTCATTTCTCTTTTTCTATTATTTAGTTATTTTTCGAGAGGGGATTTTTCAGTAGATCTAAGTGTTTTTTTTCCTTTGTGATCTTTTGAAAGGCGTTAATGTCTTTTTCCATAGCGACTTGCTGTGCCTGGTAATACATTTCTGAGTAGAAGAAGGCGCGAGCGACGTCTATATCGACAAGTTCGATGTCTTTTTCGGTAACTCTCGGTATTAGCAGTAGGCGTCCCCGAGAAAAATTACTTAGCCGAAGTGCAAAATCTTCAGTGTTAAGACTGATAGCTTTTTTTGTTAGAATTGCATACTTGAGTCTATCTATGTCGTCACTATTTCGTAAAAGCACAGTGAACCTTTGTTGGCCGTTCTTAGTGGGCTGATTCATTTCCCATAGAGTCTTGCTCCAACTGTCTTTGTTTGGGCAATTAACAAAGCTTATGGTCGGACCCGGTTCACTGAAGATAGAGTCTGCCTTATCAGTGAGGCGGTTCATTTTAAATGAGAGGGCAATGGCTTTGGATTTAGGTTTACTTCCTAGGATTTCAGGCGCCTTTTGTTTAATGTAGTCTTCTAGGAACAGGACTCGATTTCCTGAGCCGATATTGAGATCAGGCTCAAAGAAAATAATTTTATTTGAACTTATTTTTTTCTGAAATTCTCTTCGTTTAAGCACTTCATATATTTGTCTGTAGCAGAGTATTTCCTCACCTGGGACAGAATCACCATAGAAGTTTTTGTAGGGATATTCGCTGATCAGATTCAGATTCCTTGAAGCTAGCTGCTTTGTCAGGTCCTTCATTCTCTGGAGCTGTTTGTTTTCGTAAAGATAATTAAGATCGAATGTGTCTTCTCCTCTGATCCTGTAAGCGTCTCTGAACAGTTGATTGTCAAAACTATCAAACGCGTCCTCATCCATTGGAGTGCTCTTGCCAATTGAGTTTTCATCGGAAAGAACGAATGGAGTCAGAACAATGATGACTTCTCTTTTGACTGTGTTTGTTTTTTTGCTCTGGAATAATCGCTTGATTATGGGAAGTGAGCCGAGACCGGGGACTCTGTCCTTGGTTACTTGTTTGTCCTTGGCAATGAGGCCTCCGATGATGAAGGGCGTATTGTTGGCTACCCTGACATAGGTTCTTACGGAGCGATTAGAAATTGTTGGAGAACTTGCCATAATAGTGCCGTTACTGCTACGCACATTGACATCAGCGTCAGGGATCTTGGCGGTAACTTCTGCATTGACCTGCATGCTCACTTCTTTCCCCTCAGTGTCGATCCTGGGGCGGAGGGAGAGTGTTATTCCTGCCTTTTTAATAGTGAAGCTTGTGTTTGCGTAATTGCCTGAAGTTGAGTACGAGGTGTTAGCAATGGGGATGTCTTCGGAGACATTGATGTAAGCCATTCGGTTATCGAGCGCTAGTACGCTGGGCCTTGATAGAACCTCAGCCTGGCCTTCCCTGACTAGGGCTTTGATTTGTGCGTTGAGTCCTTCCAAGATGCCATTAGTTCCCCCCTTGGTTACTAATTCTAGAGCGGCCCCTGTGGCCGGGTGCTGAAGGCTACCTATTGATAGGGTGCTCAAGTTTGAACCGATGAAATTATTTGCTCCTTCGGCCTTGTCCCACTTGATGCCCATTTCAATGAGGGCAGTTGAAGAGACTTCAAGTATCATTGCTTCGATGATGATTTGCCTGGCTGGCTTGTCTATTTCTGAGTTAATTTTTGCAATTATCCCGCTCAATTGCGATGGGATTGAGGGGTCATGAAAGATTACAAGTTCATTGAGAGGGTCCGTTTCTGTTTGGGGAAACTTTTCCTCTGGTTTTGGTATTATTTCATGAAATGTCGTTCCTGGAAGGGGAATGATTACAGGTAATTCTTTTGGATCGACAGGCTCTCCTGGCTTTCCAATTGTGTATCCATGTAGCGTCAGTAATTGGGTTGCTCTTACAGGGTCAATGTAACTAAGAGTGATCCGTTTGGACGCAATCTCATCTTTCGGAGCGTTGGGGAGTTCAGTCAATTCGTCTAGGGCTTGCTGAAGCCATGGCGTGGCCAGACTAGGATCTTTAGCTGTTAGTTTTTCGTGAATATTTTCTTCTGCTAAACCAGGGTTAGAATTTATCAGTAAAGAGCAGGTAATGCTTACTGAAATTATATAAATGATTTTTCGTTTCATTGGTTTAACTTTTTCTCTCTTTTGATTCATTATTGTCGGACGTCATTCCTGGAAAAAATGTTTGCTTGGGGTTTCGTTTTTTTGGCCATAAGTTCATGACTTTGTTGATGGCTGTTGTCTTTTTCTTTTCGGGTTTTGATTTGGCTTGCTCAGTGGCATTTTCTACAGCCTCGATTGCTTCCTCGTTCGACTTCGAGTGAGTTGACTCGAGGTACTTTTCTAAGTTCGGGTGCTTCGCAAGTATTGGGTCGAAATCATTCTTTTGAATTTCATATAGAATGGATTCAGTGTTTGAGGTGATGGTGGATTCCCTCCACTGCCCGCCGAGGAATACGCCTTCGCCGAAGTGCTGTCCTGCGCGCATGGTTTGAGCTTTAACTTGGCCAACGTCAATGCCTTCAACATGACTGATTAATAAGCCTTCAACGCAAACA
>JAAZZC010000150.1 GCA_014239335.1 Verrucomicrobiales bacterium | reverse complement strand
GGAAATTGAACATCCGAACGGCCTGCTTGTTCAGGGCAATAAACTAATCATTGCCGCTTGGGGACAAGAAATTCAGAATGATTTCACTACAAAAAAACTTGGACGGTTACTGTCCTTGGATTTACAAAACAAAAAAATCACTCCATTGACCAAGAAACCGTTAGGCAATCTTGATGGAGTAGAATCTGACGGTAAGAGCGGTTACATAGTCACTGACTGGATCGCAGGAAAAGTCTTCCACGTAAACGAATCGGGAGAATCTGAAATATGGGCAACCTTTCCAAAGGGTGCCGCAGATCATGCGTTCTTAGCAGAAAAGAATATACTTATTCTCCCTGAGATGCTCGAAAACAAAATAAGTGCATTCCATTTCAAATCGGACTCAAAATAGAAGTTCTAAGGACTGAAGTAATCAGCAAAATAATTTATTGCCTTGTCAATTGCAGCCTCATTTACATCCTTGTGAGTCACCAATCTGAGTCTTGAACCAATGAAGCCTGTCACTAGGACATTGTTCTTGTTAAGGCACTCAATGAGCCCTTGTCTCTTTTCTTCCTGAACTGATACGAACACCATGTTCGTGTAGGCAGGCTCGGCATCAATCCCGTCAATGGATCCTAAAGAATTTGCCAATTTATGAGCATTCGCATGATCCTCAATCAATCTGATTACATTATTTTTTAAGGCATACAAACCAGCCGCGGCAAGAATCCCTGACTGCCTCATTCCTCCACCTAGCATTTTTCTCCACCTCCTGGCCTGAGTAATGAATTCAATATCTCCCAATAAAATAGAACCTACGGGAGCACCTAAACCCTTCGATAGGCATATTGAAACAGAATCAAAGTATGAAGCTATTTTTGAAACTGGCACGTTCTCCTGAACTGACGCATTAAAAATTCTCGCGCCATCTAAGTGAAGACCCAGACTTCTTTCTTCTGCAAGGCTCTTCACTTCTTTAAGATAAGTCTCAGGCATGACCTTTCCCCAGGTCGTATTTTCGAGACAAAGTAATCGGGTCCTAGCATAATGATAATCATCAGGTTTAATTAAGGATACTACTTTGTTCAGGTCCAGAGTTCCGTCCTGTTCCTGGTTCAAAGGCTGAGGCTGAATGCCTCCGAGGCAGGCCCCTCCTCCACCTTCAAAAAGATAAGTATGCGCTTCCTGACCAACGATATATTCTTCACCCCTATTACAATGGGTTAGTAATGCTGCAAGATTACTTTGCGTGCCACTAGGCAAGAACAATGCCGCTCCCTTTCCAAACATTTCGGCTGCTTCCGACTCTAGATCTATGACCGTAGGATCATCACCAAACACATCATCACCGACCTCAGCATCATGCATAGCTTGTAGCATCTCATTGTCAGGACGTGTGACAGTATCACTGCGTAGATCAATTACCATTTTTTGAAATTTAATAACCAAGTGACATTTCTTAAAGCAATAAAGCTACAAAAATCTCAAACAATCGACGAATTCAAGGTAATTTAAGAGCGTGAATTGACTGAACATCATTTTAGGGCGAGGTTCGCCGCACAGCATGCCCATTCTTCACAGAATTAAAGCCACCTGTCCGGCTATCATTGTGTCTGCCAACTGCTAATGAATTTTTCCATCATTTTCAGGTCAATCAGTTACCTTCTGCTGATCCTCGCAACTGCGATGGGAATTGCTGTCATTGCTGGTTACTCAATTCCAATTTCGGAACAATCAAAACATAGTACTGAAATGGCTCTTCAGTCATGGATTATCTGTATTTCAATTACCCTTTTCTCAGCGCTCCTTCTTTATGGCGGTTCCCGTTATTTAAAGAAAAGCAATGATCAAAAAATGCTTCGGAAAGAGGCCATTGCTATTGCTGGGATCGCATGGTTCATATGTGGCTTACATGCAGCACTGCCTCATCTCTTATGCAATACCGATCTTTCGTTCGCTCAGTCCATCTTTGAAGCCATTTCAGGACTGACCACCACTGGATCAACTGTAACTGTTGACTTACAAGAAATACCAAGGTCTCTATTGTTCTGGCGCTCACTGACTCAATGGCTCGGAGGACTTGGAATCGTTATGATTTTCCTCTTATTACAATCCAAGGATGGAGCATCCGGAAAAATGATGTTTGGCGCAGAATCATCACTGCCAATTTCAGATCTAAATTTTTCTAATTTTAGTAAATCTCAAAGATCTTTATGGACCCTCTATCTTGGTCTAACACTGATCTGCGGTCTTGGTTACTATGCGTTTGGAATGAATTTATTCCAATCCATCAACCACGCACTTACGACAACTGCCACGGGAGGATTTGGAACTGAAAATGACAGTTTCACTAGCTTCAGTACCGGAGCCAAGATCTGGGCCATTCTATTTATGCTCATTTGCAGCATAAGTTTATTCCTCTACTTATTACTGATTAAGAGACGCCGACTAGGAGATCTCCGGGAAAATGAAGAGACTAGATGGTTTCTCATTCTCCTGGTTTCAGCTATTTCAATCACACTAATTAACAATTTCCTTAATTCAAAAAGTGATTCTACTCTTAATATAATCTTTAACATTGTCTCTATCTCCACAAGTACCGGATACGCTTCAGGAAATTACGATCAATGGCCCATGCTCAGTAAAGAAATTCTCCTCATCCTTATGGTGATCGGAGGCTGCTCTGGATCAACTGCTGGAGGACTTAAAGTGAGCAGAGTTCTTCTCTGGGCCCGCTTTTCAAAGAGTGAAATCACGAGAACGTTCCGTCCCCAGATGGAATCAATTCCTAAAATGGTGAACAGTTCCAAGAGCGTAGATAAAAATACATTAGGTCAACTCTTCGTTATCTTAACTTTTGCTTTTTTCTTTCTTATTTTCGGATCCCTTGCAATGCGTCTTTTAGAACCGGAACTATCATTGACCGGATGCATGGCAGCAGTTATCACAACTCTATCCAATAATGGCCCGGCCTTTGCGGAATTTGGCCCTACAAATAATTTCGCCCACCTCGCAACTCCAAGCACTTTGATGCTTTGTCTTTTCATGATCCTAGGAAGGCTAGGATTTGTATATGCCTTAGTACTTTTTAGCAGAAAGCTATGGAAACACTATTAGTGACTTCTATCTCTACTGAGAAGAAACACCAATGACACCGATTTCCGCTGCCGAGGCCCAGGTCCCTCCATTCACCTCGGATAAAATTTTAATCTTAAGATAACGCCCCTCTTTTGATTCATCGAAATCTATGGACTGAGACTTCTTATCTTTTTTAAATTTGCCCGTCACGTCAGGTTCGGAGTTGAACTGCTCAGGATCATCCGAAATATAAACTTGAACATCAGCAAATGCACCATTCCAACCGCCATCTTGCCTAACGAGATACCGGACACCGGACACCTGATATTTAGCTCCCAGATCAATGACAATTTGATGAGGGTGCTTTACTGTCCGATCTGACCAACGGGTATGCCATATTGTCCTTGAATCTCCGTCAATTGCATACTTCGCTAATCTCCTGTTTGATATATTCTCGCTGCTAAAACTTACAAGATTCATTTTCTTCGCAGGTATAAGATTCTTATGTTTAATCTTATTCACCTTACCTCGGAACTTCTGAGGTTGACCGTTAGAGTTCCCCCACTTCGCCCAGCGATCACGCTCATGCAGGGTCCTGTCAGAATATTCACCGGTCCTTGGAGGTGTATGTTCTCGAGCCGCTATCGCCTTTAACTTTTCAAGGATTTTCTCATTGGCTACTGAAACATCGCTCTTTTCGCTCACATCCTTACTCAAATCATAAAGTGCCCAAATATTCTCTTTTCTATTTAAGATCGCTTTCCAGTCATCAGCCCGAACTGCAACCTGATTGCCAAATTCCCAATAGAAAAATTTATGATTTTCTTGTTCCTTGCCCAGTAATGTTGGCAAAAAAGATATACCGTCCAAATCATCAGGACATTTGGACCCAGCAATTTCTGCGAGGGTAGGGAAAACATCAGGCTGATAAAACACAAAATCACTAGTGATCCCTGCCTCAATTTTCTCTGGCCATCTCACAATAAATGGTATTTTTAATCCTCCCTCAAAGAGGTTCCCTTTTCCTCCACGATATTCTACTCCAGACTTAGGGTTTACATTTGGACCAAAAAATCCCCTAGGATGATCCTTCGATCGAAATCGGTCCTGACCCCCGTTATCTCCAGTAAAAAAAACTACAGTGTCCTTTTCCAACCCCAACTCCTTGAGCAAATCTAATACCTGACCAACATTATAATCAACCATGCTGACCATTGCAGCATAATTTTTTATGTCCTGAGAAATATTGGGGTCTTTGATCCAATCCTCATCCCTGTAAAGATCCCAAGCAGGATCATTCATAGGGATATCGTACATACCATGGGGTGGAGTTATAGGAAAATAAGCGAAGAATTTTTTATCCTTATTGTCCCGAATGAAATTGAGTCCCTCCTCAACGATTGGGTAATGCGAATAGCTCTTTCCTGAACGACCTCCCACGTTACCTTCTAAAGGAACCTCCTTGCTGTTTTTTACAAGATATGGAGGATAAAATGAGTGAGCATGGACCTGGTCATAATAACCAAAAAAAACATCAAAACCATGATTCTCGGGCACTCCCGTCGAACCACGACCACCGCATCCCCACTTTCCAAATCCGCCAGTCGCATACCCTTTAGTCTTTAATGAACTTGCTATAGTAATTTCATCCTCTCTGAGTGGAGTTCCTCCATCATTGGCCCGGACAGAAGCATGCCCCGCATGCTTTCCTGTCATTAAATTACAACGCAGTGGCGCACAAACCGGCGAACCTGCATAAGCGTTTGTAAAACGAATTCCTTCCTCTACCATCCGATCAATTCTCGGAGTCTTAATGTATGGATTGCCCATATGAGAGAGCTCAAAATAAGCTAACTCATCTGACATTATGTAAACGATGTTAGGCTCTTTAGAATCAGCCCTAATCACAAGT
>JAAZZC010000098.1 GCA_014239335.1 Verrucomicrobiales bacterium | reverse complement strand
ATATGACTAAACGTAAACAAAAATACATAGGCTGCGGAAGTGCCGAGCATTTGCTTCCACTAATGTCTTCAAGGAGAGATTTTCTCCAAGTCGGGTTGATCGGAGGATTGGGCCTCACACTACCTGAATTCTTTCGAATTGAAGCCAATGCAGCGCAAAAGTTTTACGAATCAAAGGAAGGGCCTGCCAAGTCTGTCATTCACATCTTCCTGCCAGGAGGCATGGCTCATCAGGAATCTTTTGATCCGAAGCCATACGCTCCAAGCGAATATCGCGGACCATTCAACTCGATAGGCACAAAAATCACTGGAGCTAGGTTCGGCCCTCAATTCAAGAACACAGCAGCCATTGCTGATAAACTTGTTGTGTTAAATTCATTAACGCACGGCGAAGCCGCGCATGAGCGAGGCGTACATAATATGTTCACGGGCTACAAGCCAAGTCCTGCCCTCACGTATCCTTCAATGGGAAGCGTTGTCAGTCACGAGTTCGGACCAAGGGCAAATCTCCCCCCTTACGTTTGCGTACCGAATCAACCCAACGAACACGCGGGAAGCGGATACCTAAGTTCTGCTTATGGAGCCTTCAGTCTAGGCAATGATCCAGCAAGTAAAAATTTCTCAGTCAGAGACCTCGCTCTTCCAAAAGGAATCGATGAAGCAAGATTCACAAAACGAAAATCAATGCTTCAAACTGTAGACGCTCATTTCCGGGAAATGGAAAAGTCAGACGCAGTCAATGCAATGGACACTTTCTATCAACGTGCCTATGGATTAATCAGCTCTCAAAAAGCACGTGAAGCTTTTGATATAAATAAGGAACCTGACAAACTCCGTGATGAATATGGACGAAACTCAGCGGGCCAAAGATTTCTCATTGCTAGAAGGTTAGTGGAATCAGGCGTGAGGTTCGTATCTACTACATACGGAGGCTGGGACAATCACGATAATGTTAAAGGAAGCTTTGAGGGCCAAGCTCCAGCACTGGACCAAGCCTACGCTAGGTTAATTCGTGACCTCGACGAGCGCGGTCTCTTAGATTCTACTCTTGTCATGATGACCTCAGAATTTGGCAGGACCCCAAAGATCAATAAAACCGCAGGACGCGATCACTGGCCGAAGGTTTTTAGTGGGCTCTTAGCAGGAGGAGGGCTTAAAAAAGGTGTCGTTTATGGTAAATCAGACGCACTAGCAGCTGAACCGGAAGAAGATGCACTGTCACACCAGGACCTTGCCACCACAGTCTACAAACAAATGGGCATCATTGCTGATAAAGAACTCATGGCACCTGGTGACAGGCCGATTGAAATCGTCGATGGAGGCAAAGTCATAAAAGACATCATTGCATAAATTCAATTAGAGCTAAGAACCATGCTTCTCAGAAAACTTTTCGCTGCAGTTTTCGCTGTCTCACTTTTAATTCAGTCTGCCTTTTCTTCATCTCCTTCACTCGGAAGCATAATTCCCAGAGGAGCAAAGCGCGGGACCGAGGTTGAACTGAACTTTAATGGCGACCGACTCGATGATGCCGTTGAAATCCTTTTCTACTCACCAGGATTTACTGTTACCGAACTCACACCCGGTGGCAGTGCTAAACACTTGAAAGCGAAAATCGCAATCAGCCCAGAAACTGAGCTGGGAGAACATCTGATGAGAATTCGTACCAAGAGCGGCTTGAGCGGTGTCAAAAGTTTCTGGGTCGGCCAATTTGAAACTGTCTCTGAAATAGAACCTAACAGTGAATTTGCTACCCCCCAAACCATCCCCTTCAATTCGACTATCGAAGGAATTCTCGAAAATGAGGACGTCGATTACTATGTCATTGAGGCAAAGAAAGGGCAACGCATCAGCGTTGAAGTTGAAGGAATAAGGCTCGGTAACGCTTTTTATGACCCGTACGTAGCCATTCTTAACATGGAACGATTTGAACTTGCCGCTTCAGACGACACCTCCCTTTTACTACAAGACAGCACGACTTCTATAATTGCTCCGACTGACGGCAAATTCATTGTTCAAATCCGCGAAAGTTCTTACACTGGAAATGGAGCTTGTCGCTACCGTCTGCACGTCGGTTCCTTTCCTCGCCCAATAGCTGTTTATCCCGCAGGAGGACCTGCCGGAAACGATCTTGAAGTCAAGCTCATCGGTGACTCTACCGGGGAATCCAAACAAACCGTGAAATTGCCAGACTCACCTGATCCTAGATATAAAATTTACTCTGATTCAGATGGTTTACTTTCCCCCTCCCCCAACATTATCCGCGTCTCCGCATTTCCTAACGTACTAGAAGCAGAACCCAACAATAATAGGAATGAATCAACCCCTTCAATCTCTCCCCTCCCAGTGGCTCTTAATGGAATCATTGAAAAACCAGGGGATGAGGACTGGTTCAAATTCAACGCAAAGAAAGGCCAACGATTCATCATCCGTGCACATGCTAAATCAATCGGCTCTCCACTCGATCCAATCCTTAACATTTATGGTCCTGACAAAAAACATATCAGCGGAAATGATGACGCTGATAACAAACAGGATAGCAAAATTGATTTCACTGCCGCAGTCGATGGAGAATTCAATATTAGGATCCGTGATCACTTAAAGAAAGGTGGGGAAACCTACGTATACAGAATTGAAACGGAATCTATTAAACCATCTCTAGGTTTAACGATTCCTTATTTTGGCCGTGCAGATTATCAGTCCAGACAAATGATCTATGTTGCCCAAGGCAATCGATTTGTGACCCGCATCAATGCGGGACGCTCAAATTTTTCCGGCAACTTGATCTTTGAAGCTTCTGGATTGCCCCAAGGAATCAAACTCATTTCGAACGGCATGCACTCGAGCATTAATTCTGGACTCATTGGTTTTGAAGCATCACCCGAAGCTCCAATCGCTGGAACGCTGACCGACCTAATCGCCAAGCACGCAGAACCAGAAAAGAACATCAGTGGTAATTTCTCACAACCTCTGGACTTTGTTCTCGGGGCCCCAAACAATACCGTTTATTATAAAAGTACCGCAAGAAAGCTGGCCGTTGCCGTGGTCGAAGAGATCCCGTTCAAAATAGACATCGTTCCGCCCGTCGTCCCTTTAGTCAGAAATGGAACCCTCGCCCTTAAGGTGAACGTTACAAGGAAAGAAGGCTTCGACGCTCCTATTACTGTACGAATGTTATGGAATCCTCCGGGGATCGGT
>JAAZZC010000248.1 GCA_014239335.1 Verrucomicrobiales bacterium | reverse complement strand
ACGGGAATGTGGGAACTCCAAACATGAGCGTCAGTGATAGTGCGGCAATTACTTTCGTTGGAGGGAGCCGTTTCGGTGATGACGCCATAGCTTGGCCGACACAAATTGATGGAGGACCCGTTAACCGTTACGGGGCAGGAACGTTCTCTTTTGAAATTGTCAGTGATGATGAAGATAATGACGGGATCCCTGATTTTTGGGAAGAGAAATACGGCGTTGATGATCCGGAAGCTGACCCGGACAATGACGGACTGACTAATTTGGAAGAATATGAATTAAGGACCAAGCCAGACAACGAAGACACGGACGATGACGGACTAGAGGACGGAAACGAAATAACTGCCGGTCTGAATCCTTTACTTAAAGACTCTGACAACGATGGATTAGATGACGCCCAGGAAATTGCAAAGGGAACCAATCCAACCAAATCTGATACTGACAACGACGGGATACCTGACGGCCTAGACCTTGATCCACTGGACCCGACCGTGACCATTGATTCGGGAACTAAAGTCTTAGTTGGCAAAGTAACGACCTTCACAGGACCTGATGATCTGAACTTTGAACCTTCAACTGCGGTGATAGCCATTGACGTTTATGGTAATGCGGACTCAACGATCAATGGAGTGCAATTCTTCTCGGACCGGGCAGGTCTAGGTGACAATGTCACTGATGAAGGAGTCGTTGAAAAGGATGGCGTCATCGTCAGGACGACCTCAACTCATCAGATTGATAACTGGTCCAACGGAGGAGGCGGCCCCGCCTTTGCCGGGGCAGACGCTGACTCAGTAGCTAACCTCAGTGAAGTCATGCGTGACATCCGCTGGTCCGCTGCGCCGAGCCCCCTAGACATCGAAATGGAGGGACTCATAGCGGGAGGACTATATGAAATTCAACTTCTCTTCAATGAAGGAGCGGACCGGAATCGGGGCTGGGACATCACTGTCAATGATGAGCTAGTCGTCGATAATATCACTTCTGAAGGCTTACAAGATGTCCATACATGGACCAATTCAATATGTGCTGCATACGTTGCCAACTTCACGGCTACCGAAAATGGAACATTGAGCGTTTCGATGCAAAATGATATCGGCGGGATGGCTCAGGTCGCAACTGATGGGAACCCGATCCTACAAGGGATCGTTGTTCATCTGGCAGTTCCACCTGCCCCCTTTGAGATTACTGATATTTCTGTCTCTGATGGAATACCAACGATCACATTTAATTCGATCCCTGGAAGGGTTTATGCCGTTGATTCTTTTGAATACAATGAAGATGATCAGACCTATTTCTGGGTAGAACTGGACGACGGGCTTGAATCGAACGGAGCTGAAACTTCCTACACTGACGAATTCGTGAATCGCGATCTCAGGGTGAACCTGTACAGAATCAGGGAAATAGAATAATCGGTAAATCTATTAATCTTTTTGAGATGCATTGAGTACCTGAGGCCCGTTATTTCCAGCCTCATGCCAACCCACACCCAAAAGATCCATAATTTCCGGTGATGATTCAGGGACAGAAGGATCAGAAGGACGAATCGAAAGAACTAACGGAACCGTTCCTTCCCTCTTGTTGAGTAAAGGCTTTAGCTTCTCCGCCTGAGGAGAATCCCTTTTAACATAAGCGTCAATCTGTTTCTCGGATGAGGGATGACTCAGCCTGATAGACTGCCAAGATTCCTCGTCATAATTCCCCTCATAACCATGATAAGCTTGTGCGTAGACCCGGTAAACACCTGTATCCTTTGGCCCTTCGGTCGAAGAGCCCAAAGCATCAAAAGGCCCGTCACCGTATGCAACAAATGTTTCCCAAATAATATAATGGGGCTCCTCCGGAGTGAAGTATATATTAGCTATTCTATCACTTTCATCTTTGTATCCAATCATATACAGGGACTGATCTCCTCTAATCATAATGATATCCAAGGGCCTATATAATTTAACGGTGACCGATTCCTTAGGCGACCGTTCCTGATAAATGGAAAGTTGTTTTTGAATTTGATCCCCTCCCCTCACCAGATGAGCAACATCCTCCCAACTTTCTGCCGCAAGAAATTCAGCAACCTTTTTCTCAAGTTCCGGCTCGATGTCCCCAATTCCTCTAACAATATCAAACTTCCCCTGGCCCTGCTCCTTCGGCACCTTAAAAGTAAAAGCAATCACAATGACAAGGACAAGTAATACGGCAAATCCTATACCAACTATCAGAACTGATCTGGGACTCACACGCCCCACATCTTCACTAGGCTCTACGCTCGGCTTTTCCCAGGACCCGGTAGCATCTTCCATGGCCTCTTCCCTGATCTTTTCCTCTGTGAACTTAGACACAGGAAGGCCCAGTTCATTTTGTGGAGTATAATTCCTCTGCCGATCCTCATCCTTTGAATTCTCGGGACTGGTCGGCCGTTGCTCTGGTAATCCACTTGGCATTTTTCCATTATAAAGTAGCAGTTTTCTGGGAGCCTGTACTAAAATTTAAAGGAAGCACCGTCTTTTGAAATGTTTTCCGCTAAAACAAATAGGTTTTTAACCAAAATTCTTTCTTATAATTACAATTTGTTATTTATAAAATAATGCTCTTTTGAGTGTTCATTTCCCTGTCTCCCATTATAAATAAAAATAATAACGGGAAATCACCGACCCAGAAACTCTCTATGAAAAAATCATTCAATTCTCTGATAAGCACCATAATTACCGCATTGTTGCTGGCAAATGTATCGGCTACCACAAAACCAAACGTATTATTCATTTTTGCCGATGATCAGTGCTACAAGACAATTAATTCATTAAATAACAAAGAAATTAAAACCCCTAACCTCGACAAGCTTGTTGGTCTCGGAACGACCTTCACCCATGCCTACAACATGGGCGGATATCACGGAGCCGTATGCGTAGCCAGTAGGACTATGCTGGTCACCGGAAAATATATTTGGCACGCAAAAAATTCAGCAAACGAACTAAGGAAGTCATTGGACGGATCACTCTGGCCTCAGCTCATGGCCAAGTCAGGTTATGAAACTTTCTTTACTGGGAAGTGGCATATTAAAGCTGATGCCAATCACGTTTTTGGCACTGCCAGACATGTCAGGGGAGGAATGCCAAAGCAAACTCCACAAGGATACAATCGACCACTCGCAGATGGGACCGACCCTTGGGATCCTAGCGACCCTAAGTTTGGTGGATTCTGGGCAGGTGGTAAACACTGGTCCGAAGTCGTTGCCGATGATGCCATTGATTATCTCGACGCGTCTAAGAAAACGGAGGACCCGTTCTTCATGTACATTGCTTTCAATGCTCCTCATGACCCACGCCAAGCGCCTAAGAAATATGTTGATATGTACCCAACAGAAAAAATACAGATGCCCGCAAGCTTCCTTCCTGAACATCCATACAAAGAGGAGATAGGATCTCCCAAAGGTCTGCGTGACGAGAGACTCGCTCCGTTCCCAAGAACAAAGCATGCCGTCCAAGTCAACAGAAGAGAATACTATGCCATTATCACGCACATGGACGCACAGATTGGCCGAATCCTAAAACATCTTGAAAGCACTGACCAGGCTGAGAACACCTACATATTTTTCACTGCTGATCATGGTCTTTCTGTAGGACATCACGGACTACTTGGTAAACAGAATTTATATGACCATAGTGTCAGAGTGCCTTTCATCGCAGTAGGTCCAGGCATAGGGTCCGGCAAAAAAAATCATTCTCCAATTTATATGCAGGACGTCATGGCAACTTCCCTAGACATTGCTGAATCCGAAAAACCGAAACACGTCCAATTCAAGAGTCTCATGCCAATGCTTAATGGAAAAAAGGGAGGTCTGAAAACAGTTTATGGCGCATACGTTGACTTCCAAAGGATGGCAATTTCTGACCAACACAAACTCTTGCTGTTTCCTAAAATCAAAAAAGCTCAACTATTTGACCTGAAAAAAGATCCGGAAGAAATGCAGGACATTTCCAGCAAACCAGAATCAAAAGAAAAAATGAAATCCCTTTTCAAAGAACTTTTAAGGTTGCAGAAAAAGTCTGGTGACAAGCTGAACTTAATAGATATTTATCCTGAACTGGCTCAAAACTAGTTATTTTTAGGAAAAATTGCTAAAAAAGCCTTTTGACTAAAAACATCAAAAGATTTAGTATCTATCACTATGAGATCACTAATTAAAACCGCAATTGCCCTCGTTGGGGTAGCATCAATTTTCCTAAGCTCAGCAATCGCCGCTGATGCTGTTAATGACAAATGCCCAATCAGTGGCAAAGCAGCTGACGGCTCTGATAGCGTAGAACTTGTTGCAAAGTTCTGCTGTGGAAAGTGCGTTGCAAAATTCGAAAAAGATCCAACAGCTTATGCCGCCAAGGTAGCCAAAGCTGCTGACGGAAAGTGCGCATTCAGCGGTAAAGACGCTGAAGAAGAGTCTAAGATCAGCATCGCAGTGTGCTGTGGTAAGTGCAAAAAGAAAGGAGACGCCGATCCCAAGGCCCTCTTTGCAAAATTGCAAAAGAAAAAGAAAGACTAATTACCTTTTCTGAACAGGATACTTTTTATATCTATCTATTTCACGAATGCCGTCCAGAAATGGACGGCATTTTTTATTTTCTAGGAAAGATCACACGGTCCTCTACATAGAGGTTCCCGTGCCAACCTCTTTTCAAAGAAAACAGTTCCCGGCTCGGCCTTCTCGCCCCATCGAACTGGTATTCCACTTCAATGCGAGCCTCTCTCTTTTTTACTTCCAAGGACCTAACCCTGAAAAGAGGCTCGCATCCTAATCGGAGAAAACAATACAATGGAACGTGTCGGTGACCTGCGTTCCATAAGAGCCTTGCCGGAGGAAAGCCCGCAACATCTGCCAGTGCTGTGAAAATCTCACGAACGGCCGCTTCTCCATGCTTCCGGGCAAGAGAATGTGCAAACCGCCGGTTCCTAATGGACTCCACGAATGCCTCAAGGGGGTTGCGGCGCTGTTCTTCCATTTCATCAATTAACTCTTCAGCATGAAAAGACATCGCTGAATGAAACTCCTCGCGGGGCATGCGACCAGATTCAAACTCACGAAACAATACGTTTGGAGGCAAAATTGAATCTCTTAGAGTGACCATTTTAGATTAAATTACACAATCATTAATAATGAATTGGCATCCACTCAAATAGCCAATTCCGACAGAGGACCGCGGAGGTCAAAATCTTTCAAATTTGCATCAGTCTGCCCAAAGTAATCCATGACTTCGCCGCCATTGGCCTGAAGAATTGTATTGTACCAATTACCAATCGTCTTGTGCCCCTGTTTCCCATATTGCGGATATCGGAGATAACGTCCGGCTGTTTTCATTTTGTGTCCACGGCCCCCAATAACTACGAACGGCCACTCTTTCCTTTGTGAATGGTGCGCTTCTCCGGTATCTGAAAAGTAAATAATCATCGTATTATCCAGCATCGTTCCATCTCCTTCTGGAACCGCCTTAAGTTTCTCTGCAAGCTTCGCAATCTGATCAATTTGAAATTTCCTGATCACTTCACGGGCTTGGTCTCGGTTCATTCCATTGTCCGTTGTCTTCTGGTGACCTATATCATGGACGCTAGTATTCTTGAATCCGAAAGTCGCATACTTCACGCTGAGCCAATCAGCTCTTATGGAAATAGTATTTGTCAGTCCAGTGATAAGAGCAGCTGAAGCAAGATCAAAGAAAACAGAAACCCTGTCAGTAAAAACTGTTGAAGCGTATTGGGTAGTAAGTTCGGGTGCGTTATTAACGATCTTTTCCCGCATTGCAACGAGCTTATCATTGCGACCCCGGACAGACTCGAATGCGGCAAGGTAATGATCCAATTTTTCCCGTTCTTCAGAACTTATCCTTTTAGCAAGCCTGTTCGCATCATCTTTGAGGAAATCTAGAAGGTTAGCCTGCAAAGCGAATTCTTTCTTTCCTCCGGTCTCAAGACTAAGAGCACTTCCGAAGAGTTGCCGGTAGGCCTTTTCGGCACTTGCCTGATAAGGCATAGGTTTGTTCTGTCCGTAAGCAGAGATGCGAGGAAACACGGCAGTGT
>JAAZZC010000137.1 GCA_014239335.1 Verrucomicrobiales bacterium | reverse complement strand
GCAGAGCTCTGGCCACTCCTACTTTTGATCGCTGCCCTCATTACGATACTCGAGTTATTCCTATCCCAAAAATTTAGCCAAGAAAAATAAGGTGAATTCGATGTTACTAAGATTACTTGGCCTGCCTACCGAAGAATCGGCTTCGGTGACAGACACATCCATTCAACTCGCACCCCTCTTTTCATCTACTATTATAATATTAGTCGCTGTATTTCTGGGCTTTCTTTCTTGGTTCGCTTACAGATCAACGCCCGAGGACATCCCTTCGAGTCGACGCAATCTTATGATGATCATGCGCGCAGTATTTTTTGTTATGTTGCTTGGACTTCTTTTAAGGCCAGTCATAGAGCTGAACCTTGAACGAGAACACAAAAGAACACTCGCTGTCCTCATTGATTCTTCAGCAAGTATGGGTATAGCAGATCCACGAAAATCCGTAGCTGACAAAGCAAGGGAAGCTATCACTAATGGAAAACTAAAACCAGACGCAGGCATTGAAGCTGCAGTGGACTCTGCTCCAGTCACCCCAACAGCCAGGTCAACGATCGCAGCTCAGGCACTGAACAATGAAAAAATAAACTTGATGAAAAATTTAGCTGATAAGGCTGAATTAGTTAAATACAGCTTCGCCGGGAAACTTGGAGATTCAAAATCCGCAGATGACCCTCAGTTACCTGAAACTTCAATAGGCAATGCCATGCATGAAGTTTTGCGAAGGCACAGCGCGGATGATCTTGGAGGCATATTTCTTGTCACTGATGGCGCGCACAACGAAGGCAAGGCACCATCAGCGGTGGCAGAATCTTTGCGGGAAAGGGGCATCAAAGTCTTCACTTACGGGGTCGGAACAACTGACCCGAGGGACATCTCAGTCGGAAACATTGATTTGCCTTCAGTTGCCCTCGCTGAAGATGCAATTCCGGTAACTGTTAAATTGAATCACCGAGGAATGGACGGAGAAAAGGCAAAATTAATTATCACATTGGCTGGAGTTAAAGCAGGAGAAAAAGAAATCACCCTAAATTCGGAAGGAGAACAAGAAATCACGATTCCCATCGTGCCAGGCAAACCGAACAACTATGAAATAGAAGCCATAATAGAAACATCAGGAGGAGAGATATTAGACACTAATAATAAATTATCACGAGGAATCAGAGTCCTCGATTCATCATTGAAAGTACTAATGATTGAAAGTTCTCCTAGATGGGAATTCAAATACATTCAATCCATGCTCTTACGGGAAAGAAGAATTGATCTGGACTGTTATTTGGCAGGAGTTGATCCGGCCGTAGCCAGATCAGAAGACACTCCTTACATCGAGAATTTTCCAGAAAACCGTAAGGATCTTTTTTCATATGACTTGATCATTTTCGGTGACATCGACCCAGAAGACATTCCTGAAAATGCCATCACTAATCTTTCATCTTTTGTAGCAGATAGTGGTGGGTCACTAATCATCCTTGCAGGGAAACGATTCACACCCTCCGCTTACAGGAACACTGAAATTGAAAGACTACTCCCAGTCGAACTGGCACCTACGCGACTCGGCGGAAATAAATCATCCTCTCAGCGCCCAATACAGCTAAAGATAACTGAGACCGGACTCGATGAAGGCTTCTTAAATCTCGAAGAGGACCCGGAACAAGCTGAAAAGCGCTGGAGCCTATTACCTCCTATCTACTGGTCAGTCAAAACCCTCAAAGCCAAACCCGCCGCCAAAAGTTATCTCCTCCATCCTGATGGTGAATATCCAATCGTCGCGATGCAAAGGTACGGTTCAGGAGAAGTCCTTTGGGTAGGAACAGAAAATACTTGGCGTTGGAGAAAAAATACAGGAGATCTATATCATACTCGGTTCTGGGGACAAATAGTTCAAAGAATGGCAGGTCGAAAACTGGCCACAGGATCACGAAAATCCGAGCTCAGGACAGACCGTGCCATAGCAAAAGAAGGGGAAAAATTTACGGTATTTGCAAGGCTACTCGATGAAAATTTTCTGCCCAGGGACGAGGAATCCATAACAGCATCACTCGAATCTAGAGGCAATTCTAATGACCCATCAAAAAAAATCACACTCAGGAAAGTGCCAGGCGAACCCGGCTCCTATCGGACAGAATTTGCAGCGGAAGAACCAGGAAAGTACAGACTAAAAATTACTGATGATTCCTCAAGCGGAATCGATCTTACTGTTCGGGGATCAGATCGGGAATTTTCTGAAACAGCAATGAATGAAAAAATCTTGCGGGAAATTTCCTCTGTAACTGACGGGAAATTTCTACGCGAAGAGGATCTCTATAAATTACCTAAAATCGCTAACATCGAGCCCACTACCATTAAGATTACAAGAGAATCAGAACTCTGGAATTCGCCTCTCTATTTCATCCTTCTACTGTTACCAATTACTATCGAATGGTTCCTGCGTAAGTTCGCAGAACTAAAATAAGAAACGTGACCGACCAGACGAAAGAATCGCATAAAATTGACAGGAGCAAGATCCTGAAGCGCCGACTTGCAAGTGCAAGGCGCTCAATCGTAGCCGTTGAATTTTATCGTAGGGCAGCACTAACAGTATCTATCATCTTAGGGCTTTTCACCGCTTTACTGTTTATCGATTTGATAAATGAGCTGTCATTAGAAACACGAAAAACCAGTTTAACTTCCATCATCTTATTATTAGGACTCTCTATCCTATGGACAATGATCTCTTTGATAACTCAAAGAAAAAATGATGAAAAACTCGCTCTTGCAGTTGAAAGAAATTTCAAAGATTTTGACAGTAGACTCATAAGTTCCATTCAGTTCACAGAAGGCAAAGCTACAATTCCAGAGAACGCACCCATTGAAATGATCCATTCAATGATCAGAGAGGCCGAAACCGAGTCTAGGCGCTTTAATTTTAATAAAATAGTAAACTTTAAAAAAACGGCCCGGGCAATCCTGCTCTTACTAATCGTTTTGACTGTATCAGGTGGCTGGACATTTCTTAACCGCGGCTCCATCGACACCTTAATAAAAAGAGCCTTTGGTAAAGAAATCGCAATCCCACGAAACACAAGAATTGTTAAAATTCCCAAAATTGAAAAAGTTGGAATCGGTGATGATGTGGCAATGGAATTTTTTGTAGAGACAAAAAAGAGCACTGATCTTAAGGGCATTTTAAAGATTCGTTACTCTTCAAATCAAAAAATAAATCTGACGCTAATCAAAGATGTAAATGTAGATGGAAAGTATTCAGCGATCATTAAAGATGTGCCCGAGTCATTCACTTACAACGCATCAATCGATGATGCGCGAACCGACGACTATAAAGTCATCGCTTTAGAACGACCACAAATCAGCGGTCTTACCGCTACTCAAAAATATCCAGAATTCACCAATCAAGAACCATCTGAACATGTGCCTGGAGACTTTACTTTTTTTCCAGGAAGCACAGTCACCCTAAACATTTCCTCAACTAAAGATCTCGAGTCAGGAAAAATTCGCTTCATCGAAGAAGATGAAGGAATTCCAATCATCACTGATAAGGCAAATAAGTCAGTAGCCAGTGCAACGTTCACAGTCCCTTCAAATGACCTTTCAGGATTCAGTATCTCTTTGACTGATCAAGATGAAATGAAGTCATCTAGTAATTCAATATATAAAGTTACCCTATTGTCAGATCTGGCACCACAAATTCGCATCACTTATCCCAAAAGAGCCGAAGAACTTGTAACTAGAAAAGCCAAGTTCTTAATCAAATATGAAGCGACTGACAGGTTCGGAATAGCTGCTGTGAACCTTCGTTACAAGATGAGCGGGTCTGAGCCTTCATCAATCTCAATCATCGATCTCAAAACCGAGCCAAAAAAAATCAGTGACCAGTTTGACTGGGACCTCAGTTCTTTGAGCCCTGGATTAGCTGAAGGTGATGAGATCGAATATTGGCTAGAGGCATCAGATCAGAACACCGCCGGACCTAATATCGGCAGTAGCGAACGATTATTAATTCGGGTCGTAACTCCTGAAGAAAAACGTGCCGATTTGCTTGGCAGAACATCAGACGCACTGGGCAGTGTGGATGAGGCAACGACTGATCAAGAAATATTAAATAAGGACTTAGAGACTATAATTCGTAAAAACTCCGAAAAACCGACCAAAGAAGATTGAAATTTGGTATTTACCAGAAACCATTTACATTAAATAAATCTATGAATGCGCCATTAAATTATCTATTAGCAGTGGTCGCCCTATTCTCGCTGTTACAATTTCAAGTTCATGGAGCCTTTCCAGGTAACTTACTTCTAAATCAAGAACGTAAGCAACAACGCATCAAAGATACGACTCAACGGACAGCCGAACAGCTCGATTCACTAATCGATGAATTCAATCGTAACGGATTACAGGGCAGTGACTTGCAAGTGATCAAAGCAATTAGACAGGTTCTTGGGCAACTTTCCAAGGATCAGATGAAGGAAATCGTAAACCTTCTCAACGGAGCAAGAGAGGACACTAAAAAAGATCCCAACTCAGCTGGCGCAAGCGTAAAAATTCTGAACGCCTATGCAGGTCAGAAAGGAGTCATTGTTCAGTTACGTCGAATCTTATTGGAATATCAATCTCAGGTAGCTCTTTTCGATCTAGCTCGACTCGTCAGAGAACTAGGTAACCGGCAAACAACTAACCTTCATGAAGCTATATCCTTAGCTTCATCCGGATCCTTTAATCCGGGCAGCCCGACTCGATCTGAACAAATATCACTTCAACTCCAATCCGCCGAACAAGAAGCACTAGGAGGAGAAGTCGCCACGATCGTAAATAAACTCAAAGACCTATCAAAGCTCACAGAGGGATCCCCCGATCAAAGACCAACAAAAGCCCTCGAATATGCAAACGAATCCAAACTAAATGATGCTCTTCAAAAGGCCGTTGACGAAATCAAAGGGAAGAGAGTCATGAGCGCAGTTTCCTTTGAAAAAAAATCAAGGGACACTCTATGGAAGCTAGCCAAAATCCTTGAACCTGAAAAAGGCGATCTAGAACAAATGGTAGAAGCTTTGGAGCGCCTAGAAGACATCATTGATAAAGAAGCAGAAATTGAACAAGGAACTGAAAAACTTGATAAGGAGGACAATGCTAAAATCTCCACTAAGGACTTTCCTTTACATATTCAGAAAAGAATAGAACAACTCGAAAAGGGCATTCGTTTCAGTGAATTCAATAAAGAGGAACGTATGAAGGAACTCAAGAAAGTCGAAAAAATTGAGCAGAACGCCTTAAATTCGCAGGAACAGATCGCCTCTAAAGAAGTTGAAAAGGCAAAAGAACAATTAGAAAAAGAGAAAGAGCAATTAGACAAAGCAAAAGAGCAATTAGGCAAAGCGAAAGAGCAAAACAATCCACAGCAAATAAAAAATTTAGAAAACCAGCTAAGGACCAAAGAGAACCAGTTAAGGGGCAAAGAGAATCAGTTAAGGGCCAAAGAGAGACTCCTCACTCAAAAAAAACAACTCAAGGAACGCAGGACCAGACAACTAGAGCAAGAAACTCAAAGGGAAAGTGGAGTACTGAACCAAAGAGTCGAACAGGCCAAGGCAAGGCTCGATCAAACTTTCAACCAAGCAAAGAACCAATTTGAGCAAAATCAAGGTCAGTCGGAAGCAGAAAAGAAAACTTCAAAGTTAGCCAAAGAGCAGGGAGAACTTGCTGACTTAACGAATTTCCTTGGTGAGGAATTGGCAGAAGTGGCACCTCAAGCCTCAGAAGCAATTGAACAATCTACTCCCGAGATGCAAGAAGCCCGAGACGCCTTAAAAGAAGGCGTATCAGTTGCGGAGCGTCGCGAGAATGCCCTTCCCCGTGAAAGAGCTGCACTAGAGAAGCTTACAGAGGCCAGAGAAGCACTAATAGAAGAAATCACTAAGTCTGAAGCCATTGCTGAAATTCCCAGTGACAAGATTAAATCCATTGAAAATCTGTTAGATCAAGTAATGGAAATTAAGGCCGCAGAAGAATTCCTAAAAACCGTGACTGCGGAGGCAGAACAAGCACAGAACAGTTCAGAGCTTCAAGAAAAATCAGCTGATCAGGCCGAGCTAGAAGCAAAGACAGGAGAAGCCGCAGCGAGTGCGTCAGAAGAAGACATCCCTGACGCCGCTGCCGCACTAGCGGAGGCGATGGCATCCATGGCCGAAGCTGGAGCCGATCTTGCAGCAGGTGAAAACTCTCCACAAGCTCAACAAAAAGCCATAGACAAGCTTGAGGAAGCTGAACAAGCAATAGCAAATGAACTTGAAGAATTAAAAAATGCAGCCGAAGAACTTGCAGGGATCAATGATCTTATTGAAAAAATCGAACCTCTAATTGAAGAGCAAGCCGACCTCAATGAATCAACTGCTGATTCTATTCCTCAACAAACCCAAGGAGAAAACCCTCAACAATCCTCGGAGAATCTGGCAGAGGCGCAAAAAGGATTACAAGAACAAACCAGTGATCTAGCTACTGAAGCAGCTGAAACCGCACCTGAAGCTTCTAACGAACTTGGAGAAGCATCAGGAAAGCAAGAAACCGCTTCTAATGAACTCGCTGACGGTGACCCGGCAGGAGCGACTCCAGAACAGAGCGGAGCCCTTAACGACTTGAATCAAGCTAAGGCCGCTCTCGAAGAACGCGCAGCTGAGTTAGCTGAGTCATTGGGCCAACAATCTCCAACCGATCCTTCTGCCTTATCTGAAGCCGCTGCAGCCATTGCTGAAGCTCAGGCCCAAGTTGCTGAAGCTCAGGAAACATTAGCAGAAGCACAAAATGCTTCGAATGAACTGGCCGCTCGTCAGAAAGCTTTGGCAGAAGCTGTCAGCGAAGCCTCCGTAAATTCGCCAACAGACCCAGCTCTGACTCAGGCTGCAATTGCCGCAGATATTGCTGCCTCTGAACTTGCATCTGGAGACTTTCCAGGTGCCATTGAACAGATGGAAGCAGCGCAAAATGCACTAGGAGAAGCTGCCAAAGGTGAAAGTGAGGGCGAAGGTGAAGGCCAGGGTGAGGGCCAAGGTGAGGGCCAGGGTGAGGGCCAAGGTGAGG
>JAAZZC010000084.1 GCA_014239335.1 Verrucomicrobiales bacterium | reverse complement strand
TTATTTGGATTGGTAATTGTTTTTGGGAATGGAAGATAAGGAGAAGAATAAATTAATTACTCAGAGTATTAAGATAAAAAAAAGAGTTCGTAGAACAATATTAACTTTAGCATTTGCTGTCCTTGCCGTGGAACTGTTTCTATATTTGTTTAATTAATTCCTGACCCATTGTTCATTGTGATGCGTCTAACTTATGTGAAGATAGTTACTTTCCTCTCACTGGTCCTTTCAGTTCATGCTGAGCCGGACCCAAAGATCGATTACCAATTTGACGGTAAAATTTCCCGGCCGGTCCTGGAAAATTACCTGGCCCGAAGTTCGACTTTCGGCTCTCTCCTGCACCTGACTCTGGACGATGACCTGCGAATGATTAAAAATACGGGAGTCAAGTTCGCGGGACGCGCGGTCTGGATGTGGGGAGGAGAGTCTAAAATTGATGAACTGGTCAAGGAGGGGGAGCCCTTTGTTAAAAAGATCCACGCGATCGATTCGGACATTATACTGCAGGGAGCCATCTTTGAGGTCGTTACCAAGGACGTGGACAAGGTCCCTGTCCCGGTCACTGTATTTGAAGAGTTCGGCGTGCCCCAGCAGACCCGTAATTTCAGTTACAAGGCCATGCTTTACCCTTTTGGTCATCGCCACAATCACTGGTCCAAGGGCTCGTCGGTACCGGACATGAGTCGGCTCGAGACGAGGATGTGGTTCTTCTACGTGGCCAAGAGGTGGATCGACATGGGGATCGAGGCGATCCATTTCGGTCAGGTTGAGATCATGGATGACTGGGACCGGAGTCACCGTCACTGGCGGGACATGATGAAGAGGATCCGTGCCTACGCAAAGAAGAATGCCCGGCGCCACATGGTCCTCTCTGATGCGCATGTGCCTAGCGGAGGTATCGTCCATGACGGGAAACTCATGTTTGATCTGCACTCGTTCCCGTCACGGCCCAAGTCCGTCAAAGGCAAGCCCTACAAGGCCATCCTTGAGAAAGGTTTCAGTGATTCAATCTATGGGCGCAGTAAGGGAGGTCTTACGCCCAGTGGATGGGAGTGCGAGGCCCTGCCTTACATTGTCGAGATTGATAATTTTGGAGCATCTGATCATCCGGGCCAGTACCGTGAAAGTGACAAGATTCATGTCTGGGGATGGGATGAGATTAACTGGTTTATCAAGCAGCCCGAGGATTACCGGAACGAGTGGCTCGAATACGCTTATGAATGGGTAAGGAAAAAGGACCCGAACGGATACTTTCAGTTACCATTGCGCAGGTTTGAACATTACTCGGCAAGCATGAGTCCTCCGAAGGGCATGAGGCAGGAACAGACCATCAAGAGTATCTGGACCCGCGGTGATAAGCGTTAGAGTTAAAGGTCTGGATTTTCCTCATCCGTGAGCCCATAATCTTTGGACCGCTATGAGATTTTTTCATTTTACTTTCTTTCCTATTCTGATTCTGGGGTCCCTACTCATTGCGGAATGGGTCCAGGCCGAAGTCCCGGAGAACCTGAAGGCTGATAGGTTAGCTGCATGGTGCATTGTCCCGTTCGATGCGAACAAGCGCGACCCAGCGGCGCGGGCCCAGATGTTGGCACGTCTCGGGATCAAGCGTTGCGCATATGATTGGCGCGGCGAGCACGTGAAGGAATTTGAGGAGGAAATTCTGCAATACAAGAAGCATGGCATTGAGTTCTTCGCTTTCTGGGCCGGTCATGAGGATGCTTACAAGCTTTTCCAGA
>JAAZZC010000085.1 GCA_014239335.1 Verrucomicrobiales bacterium | reverse complement strand
GGTCCTTACAGAGATTAAGAAGATCAGATTTCGCTGCAACCGCACCCTTTCCCAATATAATACATCCAGTAGCTCCCCAATAACGAATCGCCGCATCCTTATCTTTCATCATTGATTGAAGATCACCCAATGATGAGCTGGTAGCAGTGGTCGCCTTCTCTGCCGCTGCCTTTATTTTCGCCAGAGGGTATTTTTTCTTATCTCTACCTAATTCATAAGGTGTCAGATCACCGCACCGATCATGCATTTCTCCTTCAGGTAAAAATCCCAAGTCCCCAATCTCTAATTGCCATCTATTAAGCTCGGCAGCAAGGCGGCCCCTCTGATCTGTATGAGCTTCACTTTGAGCCAAATTATTCACCTCGTGCGGATCATTCTTAGTATCATAAAATTCAATAGCGGGTTTTGTCTTCCAGAAAGCGCTCTGCAACTCGTTAAGTTTTCCGGCATCGAACATGTCCTTCCAGATCCGAGTCGTGTCAGTCTGGAACATATAAGCGATGAACTGACCGTATATTTGATGAGGATTATAATTTCTTATGTATTTGTAGCGCTCATCTCTAACTGCTCGAACCATATCGTAGCGCTCATCCATTCTTCCCCTGAAAGCATGAATGTATTGTCTGGGGCCATCAGAAAATTTACCCAGAAACGCTTTTCCATGCATGTGCTTTGGAGGGTCAATCCCGGCAAGGCTCAATGCCGTGGGCCCAAGATCCACAAAACTAACCAACCTGTCAGTCATCTTCCCTGGAGTCACTTCCCTGAAATTCTTCCACTTTTCAGGAATCCTAATTAGTAACGGGATATGAATTCCAGAATCCCACAACCACCGCTTGTGTCTCGGCATTCCCGATCCATGATCTCCGTAATAAAAAACAATAGTATCATCTGCGAGACCAGCCCTCTCTAACTCTTTTAAGTTCCGTCCAACAATGGTATCAAGTTTCGTAATGTTTGCATGATACTGCGCCCAGTCACGTTTCGTCTCCGGAATGTCTGGATGATAAGGCGGGACCGGAGCATCCTTTATCACATGATGAGGGAATGACTTTTCTCTTAACCTGATCTTACTCTCATGTGAAATTCCGTAATTGAAAACAGCAAAGAACGGCTTCCCCTTTGGTGCATTTTCCCAGTGAGCGTTTCTGCCAGATTCATCCCATGCCCCAGGAGGCTCAACGAGGTTATAATCTTTCTTGGAGTTGTTCGTGCAGTAATAGCCTGCACCACGAAGATAATGTGAGTAAAATTTTATACCTGCAGGCAAAGTTGCCCGGCTCCTCATGTGCTGACTACCTAGAGCAGGAGGGTACATGCCGGTAATAATTGTTGACCGTGCCGGAGCGCACACGCCCGCAGTCGCAAAGGCACGAGTATAAATTGAACTCTGTTTGGCCAAAGCATCCAGTGCAGGGGTATGAGCATACTTGAATCCGTACGAACCTAGGTCCGGCCCATTGTCCTCACTGGTAATCCAAAGAATATTAGGCCTTTCAGCAGCAATCGAAATTGAAAGTCGAACAATACAAATAAATAGAAAAAATAATGTAAATCTCACAAATTAATAGTAGTACAAACCACCACTTTGTCGATTTAAGAGAATCGAAAAAACTCAGGCCACCCAGAGGACTTTCTTGATAAGAAACTCCATTAACATTCCGTAAATCTCAGACTGGAGTGTAGCCATCCACTTTTCAGGATTCGGATCCATGTCCAGCACACCATCCTCATCAGGTAAATTGTAACTATAATGGATAACGATCCGGGCCTGATTCAGTGCACTGCACCAATGATCCGCGTGCGCAGTCGGAATATTAAATTCATAACAATCGACCTCCTCATCCTTCGCTTTCTGTGCCTGACCAAGATCATCAGCAACAATCTTCAGTGAGTCCCTGAACTCTACACGAAGCTCAGGCTCTATGTATTCTTTCCAGTCCGAATCCGCAGAAGATTTTTTTTCATTATCAAGACCCGCTTCCGGAGAAATCGGTGAAGGAAAGAGCCTATTGCTCGCTTCCTCACAGCCTGTAGAATCAGCAGACTCGGGCAACCTGGAAAGCATCAAATGTTCAAGCTCAGAGACCTTGGATAAAGTCCATGTACCGTCATCATTATTTATCAGCTCCATCGCATGAGAAACTAATCAACGGGTTCCATAACTGCGTACAGCTGATGAGTCTGTAACTGCTGAACATAAAGCTCGGCTTTTTCCCTTTCCCCCGTCCAAACAATGGCACTGCCTTCATAATGAACTTTTAACATCAACTCCGTGGCCTTCTCCTCTGAATAGCCAAAGATTCTTCTAAGAATCAGAGTCACAAAACTCATAAGGTTGACCGGATCATTAAGGATCATTACTTGCCATGGCTGAGTGACCTGATCCAACACTTCGACCTCTGCTACAGGGGAAGTTTCAATTTCAACGTTGGATCCTTCAATCAACACACTTATAAATTTTATGCTACTATTTGAGAGTTACTAAGATGCTTGGCAAGAACTTTTGTTATCTTCTCCGAGCATTGCTGCGACTCATTGAAGAAGAGCTTCTCGCATTCAGAAATATTCTCAAGCGGAAATCTTCGTCGATTTTTACCAGCCATCCATTCCATAAAAGCATAGGAAATAATCCCGTTCGCGAGAGGTATATTAAAACCCGATAAATTGACCACAAAAGCTACCGTGAAACTGCAATTTGAGGATTTTTCTTTTAATTTTCTCAAGAAACGCATACCCCTCGCTCCTTCCCTCGCAGCAAAAACGCTCTCAGAACCCGCTCTCAGACGATCAGATAATTTTTCAGGCAGATCATCCAAAAAAAATTCATCCTGCACTATAACGCTTTTAAGGCATTCCTGAGAAACCAGTTGATTTATATGAATAAAATGAGGCATTAAAGTATCCGCAAAGAGACCATTGGAAAAATCACTCCAACTCATCTCTTCTTCATTAAATGCCAGAGGCGACTCAGGAGTAATACCAACTCGGGAGTGCCTAATGGCCCTCAGGATCTCTTGTCCCTCTCCTGACTCATCACTATAAATTCTTTTTGTCTGCACTGAAATTAAAACGGGTTAATAGAAAAAGTTATTTAAGATTTAAACAAAACCCAAACCCGAAAACTCGCAATCATTATCCGCAAATCTCAGCAAGAATCTTTTCCTGCAGCTCAGTAATTTGATTGAATTCATCACTGGTCCCATCACGATAACCGGCCAGATGAAGCATCCCATGAATGATATAAAGGGCCAGCTCCTGCTCAACTGAAATTTCCATATCATTAGATACTCTGAGCGCAGTTTCGGCACTAGATATAATTTCCCCATAATCGAAAGTGATCACATCCGTTGGGCTCGGGTCGTCCATGAACTTTTCATGAACTTTCGCAATCTCAGCATCCGAAACAATACTCACCTCCAACGAATCAATCGCAGTCAAAGGTGAACCCTTTATGGCTTTATTGAAACATAAAGGAAAAGCTAACTGTGCACAATTACGGACAACTTCCAGGTCAAAAGGCACCAGTTCCTGTGCATCATGAATTTCAATTCGGATACCCTCTTCGTCGCCATTCATCAGACCGTAGAATCACTTCTATCTGAACCTGAAACATGAGGGCTTTTCTTTTTATTTCCGTTCCCGTTATGAGCACCTTTGCTCTTGCTTTTTTCTTTACCCTTTCGAGAACCATTACCCTCAATTTCAGATTCGTCCTTCGGATAAGTAATACGGTTATGAAACATGCTCCTCAGAGTGGACTTAAAACTCTCACCCATTACAGTTATCTCCCTCAAAGTCAGATCACAATCCTTGAGCTGGCCTTCAAGAATTCGATTATTTATTATCTCGTCAACTAACTGAGTGATCTTCCCTGGCGTCGGTTTCTGCAGGGTCCTTGAAGCACTTTCAATAGCATCAGCCAAACTAATGATTCCGCTTTCTTTGAACTGCGGCAATGGGCCAGGATATCTGAAATTCTTTTCCGAGACCTCAGGGATATCATCCTCATTAGCTTCACCGTTCTCCACTCTGTCTCTGACCTCCTGCTGTTGGTCAAGGGCACGGTGATAAAAGAAAGAAACCATAGATGTGCCATGATGCTGTTCTATAACATCAACAATCTGCGTGTTCAGTCGCTTCTTTAAAGCCATATCAACACCTTCTTTGACATGAGCTGTGATAACGAGAGCTGACATTGTTGGAGTTAGTTCGTCATGAGGATTGTCACCATCACTTATGTTTTCTATGAAATATTCAGGCTTATGTAATTTTCCAATGTCATGAAAATAGGAACATACCCTGCACTTCATTGAATTTGCCCCAATCGATTCAGCCGCAGCTTCAGACAAGTTAGCAACGATCAGACTATGATGATAAGTACCAGGCGCCTCAATAGTCATCTTTCTCAAGAGCGGGTGATTAAGATCAGCGAGTTCGATCCATGTGATATCTGTAGTGATTCTGAACAGGGTCTCTATGACAGGCAATATGGCGCCGACGACGGACACGGTGACAACACCTCCCAGAATCGCCACGGCACAACCGAACCCGAAAGCCTGCCAATTCATGACCCCATCAATGTTTCCTCCGATGAAGCCGAAAATGTATCCAAATATTAGCATCATCACCCCTATGATGAAACCAGCCCTAATCAGGCCGCTCCGTTTACGAACACTGTCAGTTAACAAAACACATACAAAACCGACCATGAGATTTGTCACAAGAATAAGAAGAGAAAGATCAATATCGACCAGAAGAGCTCCCCAGATCGAGCATAATATAGTAACAAAGAGTGCCTGAGATCTTCCAAGTAAAATTGAAATAGAGAAAGGAGCAAAAGCCAAAGGCGCTAGAAGGAAGCCTAACTTCTCACCACTCAGGCCCAAAAAACCATCGCCGACAGGCAATCCAAAGACCGTTCGTACCAGGGATAAATGGATGAACATCAAAGAAAATATTAAGACGATACGCCCATTACGATTAAAGCTCCTTGGATGATTTATATAAAAATGTAAGACGCCAGCTATTAGCGTCACCTCGGCAAGAAATACAGCCACCCCCCAACGCCCCAATAATTCTCCTCGCTCGACCGGGGCTCCTAAAATTAAAACACCAAGAACTAATGCAAATAACAAATAAGAGACGCCCCCAACAATTAAACTGTCACTGAGTTTATCTATCCACTCATGCTCACTGTGCTTGCGACGTGTCTTTTCTGACATCAGCCCGCGGCGCTTGAGTTGGAGTCTGTTGAGTGCCTTGATCATGAATAAAACTTTCCCAGGGAAGAAGTAGAACGAACCGGAATGGTGCGGTTCAGGAAATTGAAACAAATGAATTAAATTTGTTAGCTTGGAAGAATTTAGTGTTCTTTGCGCATTTCAGAGCCCTGCTCAGGTAAACTCTGATAATGTATAATTTATGAGGTGTTAACTATAAAGCTATCATCAGGAAGAGATAAAATCAATGCCTCTAAAACCCTATAAAAAACGCGCATTAATGAAATTTAATCGACCTTAGATGAGCTTCCCCGCGCCTCTGCATAAGCTCCTATAATCGAAGCGACAACCCTATGGCGAACCACATCGCCACGTTCAAACTCAACAAAATCCACACCTTCAACTTCTGAAGACAGCACTTCGATGGCTTCATTGAGACCAGAACGAATGCCTCTCTTCAAATCGCTCTGGGAAGGATCTCCCGTGACCACGCACCTGGAACCTTCTCCCAGACGAGTAAGAAACATGAGCATCTGTTCGGAGGTAGTGTTCTGAGCCTCATCCAATATAATTGCCGAATTATTAATAGTGCGCCCCCTCATATAAGCAAGTGGAGCAATTTCGATCTGCCCCCTCTCAATCATTCGATTAACCTCATCCGGTTCAATCATGTCATATAAGGCATCATAAAGAGGACGAAGATAAGGGAGTATTTTTTCAGTAAGGTCACCAGGCAAAAAACCCAGCGCCTCACCAGCCTCAACGGCTGGTCGAGTAAGAACTAATCTTCCTACTTTTTTTTTCTTGAAAGCATTAATCGCTGAGGCCACCGCCAAGTAAGTCTTTCCGGTGCCGGCCGGACCAATGCCAAAAACCACATCATTCTTATCCATGGATCTGAGGTACGAAAGTTGCGTCTCTGTCCTTGGCACGACCTCGGGACGACTCCTTCCTCCAAGTATTTTATAACCCAGCAGATCAGAGACTGAACATTGCCCGCCTGATTTCGCCGCATCAATAGCAAACTGGAATGATTTTAATTTTATTTCTGCTCCTTCACGCCTTGCAGATTCAAGATCCTTTATGGCAGCAGAAGCCTTTGAAACTGCACCCTCATCCCCAGTGAACTTGATCCAAGCGTCACGGGTAGTTACTTTTACACCAAAATTAGATTCGATCTCTTTTGAGAGACCTATATCTCCTGCAAACAATGACAGAAGAAAATGAGCATTTTCAAACTCAAGAGTCTGTTCAACCATAAATATTTTTTCTCTTATTCGTCAAAAAATTAGTAATCACTAAGGGCAGACCATCGTCAAACCAAACCTTTCACATCTTAAATATCTTGTTAAATACCAAGAAAAAACCCTATTCTCTGTGACGTCTTCGGAAAAACATTAAATGATGCTTTATATTGAAGAGATAAATTAGAAAAAATGCAAAAAAATCGCGTCCTTGGAATAATACCCGCTCGTTGGGCTTCAACGCGATTTCCCGGGAAGCCACTTCATCCGATCGCAGGCAAACCGCTCATTCAACATGTCTGGGATCAATGTAAAAAAACTCATAATTTAGATGAAATCCTCATCGCTACGGATGATACAAGAATAGCGGAAAAAGCAGAATCTTTTGGTGCAAAGGTCGTAATGACTTCAGATGATCACGTTTCCGGCACTGACAGGATAGCGGAAGCGGCTAAAACTGATCAGAATTGTACTCATATCATCAATGTTCAGGGAGACGAGCCCCTCATTGATCCGGGCCTAATTGATCAATTAGCTGAAAAAATATCAAATGACTCCACGATTTGCATGATTACGGCAGCAGTGGCTGGGATAAATAATTTGGATCTTGCAAATTTAAACGTAGTGAAGACAGTTATAGATAAGGAAAATAATGCCATTTACTTTTCGCGAAGCGTGATACCTCACCAGAACAGCGAAAGCCCGGCAGCTCCTTGCTACCGGCACAAAGGAATATACGGATACACTAAAGACTTTCTTCTAAAGTTTGTCCGGTGGGAACCTTCTCCCCTAGAACTTGCCGAGAGACTCGAACAATTACGAGCGATCGAGAACGGTGCAAGCATCCATGTCATTATAACAGATGATAATTCGATTGGTGTAGACACACCAGAACAAGCAATTATGGTCGAACAACAAATCATGACTAACACTTGATATAGTCTCTTTATAACATCCCGCTACTGGCCATGAAGAAAACCAAATTTATTTTCGTTACAGGAGGAGTCGTAAGCTCTCTCGGGAAGGGCCTAGCAGCAGCTTCGCTTGGTACGCTCCTGGAAAAAAGAGGTCATAAGGTTCTGTTACAAAAGTTTGATCCGTACCTTAACGTTGATCCCGGAACGATGAGCCCCTTTCAGCACGGAGAAGTCTACGTTCTCGATGATGGCGCAGAAACTGATCTTGATTTGGGCCATTATGAACGATTCACAAGCGGAATACTTTCAAAGCTTAACAACCTGACCTCCGGTCAGGTCTATGAAACCGTCATTAAGAAAGAGCGTAAAGGAGACTATTTAGGAAAAACGGTTCAGGTCATCCCTCATGTCACAAACGAAATCAAGGGACGGATTTACGAAGTGGAAAGTAAAATGGATGCGGATGTCATTATTACCGAGATCGGAGGAACGGTCGGTGACATTGAGGGCCTCCCATTCCTTGAAGCTCTGCGACAGTTCGTTCAGGAAGTCGGTCCTGACAACGCGCTATTCATCCACGTTACCCTGGTCCCATACATCGGCGCAGCCGGTGAACTGAAGACCAAGCCTACCCAACAAAGCATCGCAAAACTCAGAGAAATCGGCATCCAGCCTCAAGTCGTCCTATGCAGGAGCGAATTTCCGGTAGATGAAGAAGTGAGGGAAAAAATATCAATGTTTTGCAATGTGCCCTCTGACGCAGTCATAGAATGCAGGGACGTTCCTCATTCTATTTACGAACTACCACTCTATCTGCACGAAGAAAAACTCGATGATATCGTCTGCGAACGATTAAATTTACCAAAGAAAAAGCCCAACCTAAAAGCCTGGCAGGAGTTTGTCTGGCACGTCATTGATCCGTCTCACGAGACAAGGATCGCAGTAGTAGGAAAATACATTGAGCTTCAGGACGCCTACAAAAGCATCTATGAAGCCCTGACCCATGCCGGAGCTGCGAATGACTGCCGAGTCATCGTGGACCGAATAGATGCTGAAGATCTTGAGAACTGTAATGACATCGAAGAAATGCTTGATGGCATCGACGGTTTACTCATTCCAGGAGGATTTGGAGACAGGGGAACTGAAGGGAAAATCAATGCGGCAAAGTTTGCGCGTAACAGAGGGATCCCTTATTTTGGAATCTGCCTCGGAATGCAGATCGCTACGATTGAATTTGCTCGTAACGTTGCGAACCTTGAAAAGGCGAACAGCACTGAATTTGATCAGAACACTCCTCACCCGGTGATCTGTCTACTGGACGAGCAAAAAAGTGTAACACACAAAGGCGCTTCAATGAGGCTCGGCACCTGGGTCTGCGATCTTAAACCAAAGACCAAATCCTTTAACTTATATAAAAGCTCAACAATAAACGAAAGGCACCGACACCGTTTTGAATTCAACAGTGATTACCGGGAACAACTGGAGAAAGCAGGCCTGATTATTGCAGGAACTTCACCAGACGGGAGCCTAGTGGAAATTATAGAATTAGCGAATCACCCTTTCTACGTAGCTTGCCAATTCCATCCAGAGTTCCTCTCCAAACCGAACTATTCGCATCCACTCTTCAAGGGCTTCGTTGCCGCGGCTCTTGCAAGAAGAATCGGTGTTGCTAAGCACGCAGAAGAAAAAGTTTCGAAAAAATAACCAACCATTTGCTCAGTTATAATATGACTGAGCCCCAATCAAATAAGGCATGACCGTGCAAACTAAGCGGATCCTGACTAATTCTACCACGGCCGCGGCAATCGTCTCTCATGCACTGGTCTTTTTTCTTCCTTTCATACATTCCAAAAAAGCGCTGACTCTGAGGGGCACGAGAGGAGAGACCATCGTTACCGGGCCCGGTGAACCGCTCAGCATGAGTAATATTATTGGTAATGCGCCCCTCTTTGGAATGATTGAGCTGTGCGCTGTCCTCGGGATAATGATTTATTTTTTTGCAATGTTCATATGCAAGAGCAAAAAACGTGAGACCGGGACCGGAATATTTATTGGCTCTTTGTTACTGGCTCTCACTGCACCAGCTGCACTACTCCCGAGAGGAGAAGTTCATATTCTAGACGCAGAGAATCAACTCCAAACTATACAATTTCTCCCAACACATGGTTATATTATCTGGGTAATTTCGCTTTTCATCGGAGGTTTAGCGATTCATCTTATCGCAAACTTGAGATGGCACCTTTACAACCAAGGCAAGTAGCAAATACTCAGACTCATTGAATGGAAAATAAAAGTATCGAAGTGATTCTTGGAAACTCGAATCGCCGGTTCTCTGGCGTCACCTCGACTATGCTCCGAGTACTAGAACACCATAAGGATAAGATAGGCATTGCCGTCATGGGAAAGCATCATCTCCCCGCAGATGTCCCATCGATCAGTTTTTGGAAATGCGTGAAATTATGTAGATCAACTCTACCTGACGGAAAATTCAGAGTATTTCATGCACGACGTAATAATGAAGTCATACAAGCACTCATCCTCAAAAGAATATTCAAGGCAAAGATTAAAATCATCTTCACCTCAACAGCGCAGCGTGAACATACCTGGATCACACGCTGGCTCATCAAACGGGTTGACTGCCTAGTGGCCACCTGCTCAGGAGCAGCTGCCGTCCTCAAACGTGAGCCAGACGCAATGATACCTCATGGCGTTGACCTTAAAACTTACAGACTCCCTGATGATGGAAAAAAAACAGCCTGGGAATTGTTAGGATATCCAGGTGAATACGGGGTAGGAATCTTTGCCCGGGTGCGTCAGCAGAAAGGCATTGGAATCCTAGTCGATGCAATGATACCCATCATGAAAGAAGACCCCTCCCCGACCATTTTAATTGCAGGTGAAACTACTAAGTCTCATGAAAAATTTGTTGCCGACTTAAAAGAAAAGATTAGGTCAGAGGGGCTCGAAAAAAGAATACTGTTCCTTGGCAAGGTTCACTATGCGGAAGAAGTACCCAAACTCATGCGAGGGCTCTCAATAGTGACTGCCCTAAGCACAATCGAAGGTTTCGGACTCCCTGTCCTTGAAGCCATGGCCAGCGGATGCGCCGTAGTCGCATCGAGGACCGGGGCCTGGGAAGATATCATAGTACCAGACGAGCACGGACTACTTGTCCCATGCAATGACGTTAAAGCAGCTCATGAAGCTCTAAAGAAACTCACTTCAAACTCATCAAATCTTGAAAAGATGGGGCTAAAGGGCAGGGACCGCATCGCTGAAGGGTTCACTATTGAGAACGAGGCAAGTTCTCTTCTCGAGCTCTACAAAAGCGCTCAATAGGATCACTATCGTCGCTTAATTCGTAACCACTATGATTCTCGCTAAAGGAGTCAGTAACCCTAAAGACGACGACGACGACGACGACGACGACGACGAAAAAAGGGGAATAGAGGAAGTAAATCGATAAGGGATAAGAAGTGCAATTAATGGTTTGGAATTGCACCCAATATTGAAAACAATTGACCACCTCAATTAACCTCATTAAAATAGGATCAAAGAGCTCATTTAGTCTCAAATAGCAATTAACGAGTAATTATTTTCATCATTATGACCAAAAACATCACCCGTAGAAAATTCACCAAGGCCGCTGCGGCGAGCTCGGTCTTCAGTCTCATCCCTGGCAAAGTCATCGGAGCCAATGAAAAAGTGAACGTCGCTTTTATCGGCTGCGGAGCACAGGGAGCAGGTGACGCTCACAACGTTAACGCAACGAAGCTCGTTAATCCTGTCGCCCTCTGTGATGTGGCAATGGGAACCAGGCACACAGCAGGGACCGAGAATAAGTTCAAAGGAATCCCTAAGTTCAAAGATTTCAGAAAAATGTTCGACAAGATGAGCAAGGAAATCGACGCGGTCACGATCGGAGTTCCTGATCACGCACACTTTCCAATCTCAATGCGGGCCATGGCTGAAGGTATTCACTGCTACGTTGAAAAGCCGCTCGCTCATACTTTCCAGGAAATTGAACTGATGATCGCTGCCGAGAAAAAATACAAGGTCTCCTGCCAGATGGGAAATCAGGGCCATTCCGGTGCGAATTACCACCAGTTCAAAGCATGGAAAGAGGCAGGCATCATCAAGGGCGTGAAAAAGATCACCTCATACATGAACTCGGGTCGCCGCTGGCACCCTTGGAAATTTGATGATTGGCAGACAGGCGAAAAGATGCCGGAAGGAATGGACTGGGACACTTGGCTCGCCACGGCTCCCGAACATCCTTTCAGTAAATATCTGCACCCAGGCAACTGGCGCAGTTGGTACGATTACGGTAACGGTGCTTTCGGTGACTGGGGACCCCACATCCTTGATACTGCTCACCGATTCCTTAAACTGGGCCTCCCGGACAAGATCACTGCAGTCCACCGAGAAGGTGTCCGAAACCTCATTTTTCCGATGGGTTCAACTATCCAATTTGATTTCCCGGCCAGGGAAGGACAACCACCATGTGAGGTTCGTTGGTATGACGGGACAAAGAACAAGCCAAAAGCTCCAGAGGAACTTGAAGAAGGACGCAGACTGGAAAATAATGGTAAAATTATCTACGGTAAGGACCTCACCTTCAAAGGAACTTCCCATGGGAGTCCTCTAAGAATAATTCCCGAATCAAAGATGAAGGACATGGCCAGTAGCCTGCCTAAGTTTGGAGGAGGATCGAACCATTTCATGAACTTCGTACTTGGAGCCAAGGGCGAAGAAAAGACCCGGTCCCCTTTTCATATTTCAGGAGTACTGAGTCAGGTCTTCTGTCTCGGTGTCATTGCGCAGAGGCTCGGCGGCGAACTCAAGTTTGACCTCAAGACTAAGCGTATCACCAACAACAAGGTAGCTAATGCTCTAATCGAAGGACCACCTCCTAGGAAGGGCTGGGAAGAATATTATAAAGTCTAATCCTTTTAGCTCTTTGAAATTGATTCATCGAGATTAAGGATCAGTGACATCACAGCCGCAGTAGCAGCCAGTTCGGCAGATTCAATGTCTGCAGGTGCTGGCCGTTCACCTCCACCGGACAAGTAGGCTTTGGCCGATTCCTTATTTGATTGGAATTCGGCCAATCTGTCACTGTATTCAGCCAGAAGAATTCTCAGTTCTTTGCCTGTCACTTTGCGTGAAGTGGCTAACCTGAATGCAAAAGCTATGCGCTCTTCAGTACTCTTTCCCCCCTCGCGAATCGTACGTTCAGCGAAGGCCCGTGCCGCTTCTACGAACTGAGGATCATTGAGAAGAACAAGTGCCTGCAAGGGTGTGTTCGTTCTTTCCCTGCGTGTGCGGCAAGAATTACGACCATCAGCACCGAGTATGCGCATATTCGCTGCGGGAATCTGTCGTTTCCAATAAGTGTAGAGGCTTCGACGGTACAGTGATTCGCCTTTGCTCTGAGTGAAGGAAACGTTCGACGCACCGATCGCGTTACGACCAAAAAGCACTGAAGGCTGGTAAGGATTGACTCCGGGGCCCCCTATCTTATTTACTAGAAGACCGCTCACTGAAAGAGCATGATCACGAATAAATTCTGCTCCTAGCCTCCGCCGAGGAGCATGTGACAGTAACTCATTCTCTGGATCCCTTTCCACAATATCTCTAGTGAGCTTACTGGACTGTCTGTAAGTGGCAG
>JAAZZC010000113.1 GCA_014239335.1 Verrucomicrobiales bacterium | reverse complement strand
CAAAGCACGGGATCAGCGAAGGGCTAAAAGAAACAGGCATCTATGATCCTGATTCCATTACCATAGTGCCTGCACCCATTCCAGTGCCCCCTGAGGGCGCTTCATCACCAAAGGTCGATGAGATTCTCAAACTCAAAGGCGATCCATTGAAAGGGAAAAATACTGCACTCCGTTGCATCCTTTGTCACCAAATTGATGATAATGGTCCGGACTATGGGCCGAACCTCAAGGGCTGGGCTAAGACTCAAACCCTTGAAGGAATCGTTCGGGCAATTGCGGAGCCTTCCGCAGGAATAGCGCTTGGATACAAGGGCACAGAGATCCTGCTCAAAGACGGAGGAACTATTCACGGAATCACTTTCAATAATAGTGATCCTTGGATAAAGAATGCGCCCCCACTAATTATTCAGTCAGCTGGTGGATTAACTCAGTTCATTCCTAACAAACGCATCGAGAAAAAGAAGGACCTTAATCGTTCCCTCATGTATGACCCAGTCATGCTTGGCCTCAATGCACAGGACATTGCCGATATCGCTGCCTGGTTGAAAAATTACCGCTAATTGATTCCGATCTCTTTATCGTATCAAAGAAAAGAATTAAGGAATCTTAGTGATACCAGACTTGGCTAGGGCCGCAGTGGCCCAGCTGGTTGCCGCCATTGAGATGAACTGATCTTTACCATGAGGATCACCATTATCGAAAAATTTCTGGATCGGTTTGGAGCGGGATTTTACAAACCATGATCCGTCCTCCTTCTGTGTACGGAGCAGATAAGAGCGGGCCCGATTAATAGCCATACGGAATGCGGGATCTCGTTCACTGACAGGCGTACCGTCAACGAGGGCATGCAATGTCTGACCCGTGGCATAAGCATCACTTTTCATATCAGGGAGTTGAGCCCATCCACCATCCTCTCTTTGTCTCTTGAGAAGTTCCTGACGAGCAGCCTCAATCTCTTGGGCCGATGCATCTAATGCTATGAGTGCTTTGTACTTACCATTAAAATCTTCCTGTGAATGAGGTTCAGACTTTTCGATCCATGGCCGAACCTTTGCAATGGCCGCTTTGACTTTCTTTTCAAGGTCCGCGCCACGAACAAAATGGTCCATATAGTAAATAGCTAAATAACTGGTATGAATCTTTGATTCCTCGGAAGGGGGGCGATTCGTTTGCACGTCCCAGTTTCCTTCTTTTTTTTGTTGGTGAAGAATATAGGAAACAAAGGCATCCGAAAAATTGTCCTTTTTCATCCCTCCAAGTTCGAATGACCATAATAAATAACCGGCAGTGAGGCTACGGCCCCCCAAGGATTTGCCCTCAGTTATTGAATCAAGACGATCTTCAAAAAGATCGCGGATGAATTGGACCTGATCCTTCATCAGTGCCTCGTCAATACTAATACCGGCTTCACTCACATCATGCATCGCCAACATTGGCAGAGTCTGATGATGACAGGAGAAGCAGTCCCTATTGTTTGGATAGTTCTTGGCTCCTTTCTGTACGATGCGCAGGCCACCTTCGATCGCACGACGAACCTTAGATGAGTCCTCCTCTTTCGCATGGGCACCCAAAACAAGGTACAGGGGCATCAATAGTGAAAATACTTTCATCTTCTTAATTCTAACACCTCACCATCTCTGTAACCAATCATATAATTAGTTGCTCAGATCTGAGTGCTAATTGATTATGATCAGTGGTTGATCCCTACCAATTAATTGGTATGACTATTACTATGAAAAGAACCTCGCTTTTATTAATCCTCCTTGCCTTAAATTTTTCCTTAATTGGAATCAATTTTGGAGCCGATCCTAGAGGATTTGATAAAAATAAATTGGCTGAAGTCGGAAATGAAGTGCAGCGGCTCATTGATGAAGAATTCATTGCCGGGGCCGTTACTCTAGTCGCTAGAGACGGTGAAATAGCTCATTTCGAGGCTCGTGGAGTGAGCGATCTTAGTTCCGGCAAGAAAATGAAAAAGGACACTATCTTCCGTATTTACTCAATGACAAAACCGATAACAACGGCAGCAGTCATGATGCTGGTCGAAGATAAAAAAATATCAATTAGTGATCCCATCTCAAAATTTCTTCCAGAATTTAAAAATCTTGTCGTCTATGATAAGTCCGGAAAACATAAGCAGGCCAAAAACCAAATTACCATTGCCGATCTGATGAGACACACATCGGGCCTCAGTTACGGATTCGTTGGAGGAGAGGTCGCTTTCATGTACAACATTAAAAATGTACTCAACAGGAACGCATCCCTAGAGGACATGATGAAAAAAGTGACTAAGATTCCATTGCAGGAGGAGCCGGGAACAGTGTGGCGATACAGTATAGCAATTGATGTTTTGGGCCGGTTAGTGGAAGTAGTATCAGGAAAGTCCTTCAGGAGTTTTCTTCAAAGTGAAATTTTTGAACCTCTCGGGATGGAGGATACAGATTTTTTTGTTCCTAAGAAAAAGTGGGACCGTTTCACCAACCAGAACGGAAGGAACGGTTCTGGAAAACTTTTCATCTCGGAGTCAGCCTCTAAAAGTCAATTTAAGAAAATGCCCAAGAACGAATCTGGGGGCGGAGGCTTGTGCTCCACTGCGAATGATTACTTCAGGTTCTGCCAAATGATCCTGAACGGAGGCGAATTCAATGGTAAGCGTCTACTCAAAAAAGAGACCATTGACCTGATGATGTCGAATCACTTGCCACCGTCGATCAAGAACATTGGCATTAATGATAACAGACTGGGCATTGGTTTTGGTTATGGATTCGCAGTGCGTTTTGAGGAAAGTGATTGGGGCTTTGGCGGACGCGAAGGCGAATGTGGTTGGGGAGGTGCAGCGAGTACTCATTTCTGGATCTCACAAAAGGACGGACTCATCGCAATAACTCTGCGCAATTTCATGCCCTATGAGTGGACCCTCGAGAAAGAACTCAAGACTCTCATCTATGATGCAATGAGTGATTGATATAATTATTTCAATCCGAGCTGATCCACATATTTCTCCGCATTGATGTGAATATCATCTGCACCGATCTGATCAAAAGGATTCTCTAAATGTTCCTGGATATTGTCCAGGCTCACCAAGATCATCGTAAACATGACAGGCAGAACGTAGACGAGGCTAGGTGCGTAATCCTCTGAAACGGCAGCAAAGTATGGGCCATACAAGACTGGCAGTATCGTCACAAAAAGGTCACTGAATGCACTCAACGTACGAGGGGTTCTATATTGATAAATGTGCTTAACATCCTCAAAAGCAACGATCATTTTACTGAGGAACTGATTGCAGCGTGACGTCTCACCTGAGGGAAGACCATTGCCTCGCAAATCATCCTTAATGAATGCTGAAAGTTCCGAAAATTTTCTGTAAACGTTCTCCTCATGCTTCGCCATCTCAGAGATCGGATGAAGGAAGAGTGTTCGGCAACCATCCAGTAATTCTCCGAGTAGCCGCCTTCCCTTATCCAGTATCTGGTCATCCGTATTTTCAAGCCAGTCCCGCGAAGCAAAGTAGATGGCCCGGCCATGAGCCTTAATCGAACTATACTTTGCTAATGCGTTCTCTCGCCTCTTATAGGCTCCGCCGATTGAAAAGACGATCGGAAAAACGACTGCTGTCGCAATGAGTGTCATTGGAAAAGCAGCAGTTAAATCAAACTTACGGCACAGATAAGTAGAAAGAACCGCCAAGATAATTATAATAATCGTTTTAAGATTAATAATTATTGAGATTTGTTTTAATTTATTCACTTTTATTTACGATCAGTTTGATATTCTCCTAGGGCCTGTAAAAACTTAATCACACTTTACGCTCTCTGTCACGTTATCCAGAACATCCGTACACTTGATCCATATTTGCAAACGATCAGGATCGATGAGTTTGGATAAGGTCAGTTCTGCGCTCCGTCCGTGAGGTTCAATCCTCTCCAAGTACCCTATCCTTTGTTTTTTCTTATCTAACTTGTCATAGGCTATGATTGCATAACCGAACTGAGGTAAGGACTTGGGGTCAATTTTCCAACTCACATTGGCCTTCTCTTTACCTATTAATTTAGCACTGGCAGAATGAATCTTAATGGGCGCGTATCCTGGCTTCTTTTCATTTCTTTTAATGGAATGACTCGATGGATTATTGGTGGTCGGTCTGGTATTCGAACCGCCCGCGATCATGAAATAATATTCTCCCTCAGAATCTTTGGCCACGCCACCGTTCCAATTGTTCTTGAAGTTAAAAGAACGTTTTCCTTTCTTAAGGTCCCAACTGTTCACTGAATACTTGGCACTGCCGAACGCGTGCCACTGACCCGTAAGTTTGCGTTTCCAGCCATTTCGCAGATGCGTGGTACGGGCATTCTTTCCAGTCTCGAGCCAATCCTCAATGAAAGAATCATTACCGCCCAGAAAATGAGCATCCTTCACTGCGACATCCATAGTGACCATGTGGGTCCATTCTTTGGTCTTAGCCGAACGGACCCAGTAACCATAGAATGTATGATCCTTAACGGGCCAACAACGAGCCACGAGGGTGTACCAGACATCAGTGTCCCAGCCCAACTCGAAGTTCCATGATTTTAGGCCCGTGCCCTCCCCGCCGAATTTTTCGGTGAGCGTTCCCGGGCCACGGTGAACGGCCCTAATCGGTGCCTTGTGATTCTTGTGATCCCAAATAGAAAAGATATAATTATGTGCCCTGGGGTGCGCCTGAATCCCAGCGTATCCGGCACCTTTCCCTGCCCATCCAAGGGCCTCATAATAAGTGTACATCGCTTCACCGCCCTTAGGCACGCGGACCTCATTAATCATGATATTCCCTGGAAAATTCGCATCGTTATAAACTAGGTGAGATGAGGGAGCGGCGTTCTGTCCCGCTTCGGCTTTGACAAAAATGAATCCCATGAAAATGGGAATTAGGATAATTAGGCGCATATTTGTTTTTCCTTAGTATTACACTTAGATTTTATACCATGATTTATCGATGCCCTGAGCATGATTTCATCTTCATTTTTATCATTGTTATTAATTCCCTATGATTAAGTCATTGGTAAGGCTTCTGATCAATAGTATATAGTATAATGAGGAATATGAGAATTAGGATTGTATCGAATTTATTGGTCATTGGTTTCATAAAATTTGCACTTTTATCCGCATCAACTTTTGCTTCTGACAAAGCGCCCTTTAAATATGTTTGGGGAACTGCCCACCATATATTACCCAAAACACATTCGGATGAATCCGGCTATTTCTCACTGTGCGAAGGAAATGACGGACGCATCTATGTAGGCACGGCAAAATATAATCATAACGCTTACCTAGTGGAATTTGACCCTGTCACCACTGAACAGCGCATAGTCATTGATGCTCACAAGGCATGCGAACTGGACGCAAAAGGCTTCGCCGCTCAGGCCAAGATTCACACTCGCAATTTCGTCGGACCTAGCGGAATTATCTATGTAGGTACTAAGCAGGGATACGCGAAAGAAGGGGACAATTCGAAATATCCAGGAGGCTATCTGATCACCTACGATCCTCGTAACGATAAATCCAGTAACCTCGGCATGCCTTATAAGGAGCAAGGCATTGCTGACGTAGTCGCTGATGAGGATCGGGGCTTGATCTACGTTGTAACCTGCGAAGACCAGCACTGGATGAAGTATGATGTCACCACCAAAAGATTCACCGAAATCGGCCCCATGCTTACCCCTTATGCAACGACTTTAGTTGGTGCTGATGGCAAGGCTCATGCACTGACCAAAGATTTCCATTTAGCCACCTATGACCCGGCCACCGGAAAAGTTATTGAACGGAAGATTGAGATCAACGGAAAGCAATTTATTCGCCCAAATAATAGTGCCATCCCGACATGGAACCTAGCAACTGATGGGCACACTGCTTGGCTCATTCTTATGAATGATGCCACTCTCATATCCATCGATCTCTCATCCAAAATAAATAAAGTTACGGGTCTGAATCACGGCCCCATGCTTGAAGGAGAAGGCCCCGATTCACGTAGCGCTCTAACCATCGCTCCGGACGGTAAAATATACACTCTGATCAGCGTAAAAAATAAGACCGGGTTCGGCAATCACAGACTGCATCACCTCTGCCGCTATGATCCTAAAGGAAAAACTCATGAAGATCTCGGTGTCTTGGGAGTTAAGAACCCCGACTTCTTTAACTTTAATCCCGTCAATGGGAAGAAACCTCCTTGGAGTCATGGTTACCATACATTGCCTGACGGTACACTGACCCCATTACACAATCATATGGCACTGATCGCTGGTAGGGACAACACATTGTACGCGACCATCATTTACCCTTTCACTTTACTTAAAATTGATACTTACAGGAAGCAGCCTGATGACCCAAGCCCTTCCAAGAAATACTTCCAAAAAATCCATCAACAATTGGATCGGATTGAGAAAAATCTTCCTCAACTGACTGCACTGGGAAAATTGGCAGCTGAGCGATATGACAGGGGCGGTCTGATCGGCTTTCATTGGTTCGGAACCACACTCGAACAGGAACTGATAGGTCGCAGCGGTGGCCTCATGCATATTGGATTCAACCGTCCGTGGAAAGAGAAGAAACTGCGGACCGACGAGGAAAAGGCTCAAGACATTGCGGTCCTGGCATGGGACGCGGACCCTAAACCAAATGAAATGAAGCGGCTCCAAAACATCAAAGACTCGGGACAGTATCTTCTTGGCTTTGGATCCAAGCGTAATCCTAATCTTGCCGAGCACATCAAACTTTGCGATTCATGGGTGGATTCGGACACGGAAGCTAAGGACCTGAGCCCTGGAAAACTTAACCACGTAATGAATGCAGTGTCAGGCTGGGTCTGGATGGCTGAATTTATCGCAGCCCATACCCGCAAAGGACGAATGCCTCCAGTATGGAAGAGCTGGGTCATGAAGGATGGACGTACATGGTCTGATCGTTTTTTCCGTAAGACCAAATATCATAAAGAATTTTCTGTCCCCCCGATCCAGGAAGGGGTCCTAGGAAAAGAATACCTTCATCGTATCCGATCTCAACTGTCAGCATTAGAAAACACCCAATCACCTGTAATACATCAATTTGCTAAAACCATCGCAGCTGAAAAAAGAGCCGGCCGACGCACATTAGTAGCGTCAAGCGGTCACATGGTGATGAATTATGTAGGGAAATTTTCCGATTCGATGTGGGCTGACAATGTTGAGGTTCATGAAAACCTAGAATCGCAGCTCAATAACTTTAAGCAAAAATCTACTCGGAACGGTCTCGTTCTCCGGCTCGGCTACTTTGGCCTCAGCAACAAAATTGATGCCCTGTTCAAGGAAAAGAAGAATCGGGTCCTCCTGATGACCGCAGAAAATCCTCTCCCAGAATTCTCTTCGTACCTGAATTACCCAGAGAGAGTTGACCTCGGGCTTGCTTTCGGAGACGCTTGCGTGCCCATTGAAGGATATCCAATCCCACTATTTCCACCCAGTGGCGTGGTTAAGGCCGTGGCCTATGAAGCGTTAAATATCGAAATTCTTGATGATCTGAAAAATTAATCGAGGCCTTAGTAATATTATGTAGTTGGTAAATTAACGGGGCAGATGCTAACTTTAATGCATGAAGAAATTCCTGCTACTCATGCCGTTACCGCTCCTTTTTCTAAGTGGCTGTGGAATTAGAATAACCACTGAACTGGAATTTCCAGAATTTAAAGAAGCATTGCTAGCTCCTGAGGACGAATCTATCGAAAAGTAAGGACCTTGCCTTGTTACAAATTTTCAATGGTTATTGCTTAGGTACCAATGAAAAGCCGCTGCCATCTCGCTGACACAAAGATGATACCGATTGGAATCTTCTGCTTCCTTTGCATTATCAATTCTTTATCAGCAATTGAGGCTGACCAAAACAAAATCGATTCAAAACAGGGCCTAGTCGCAGCCTACGACTTCACGTCGAGTTCAGGAAATCTCGTCATGGACCGCTCTGAAGCCAAACCATTGGTTAATCTCTTAATTAATGAACCTCGCAATGTTCTACGCGCCAATGGCTCAATCAAATTCAATAAGGGCACAGTCGCCCGTTCAATGAACCCCCCTTCAAAAATCATAAATGCATTGAGAGGTTCCAATACGGTCAGTGCAGAGATTTGGTTCAAACCTTCGAACCTGAAGCAGGACGGACCAGCCCGGCTAATAACAATATCAGGCGGCACGTCAGATCGTAACTTTACTATTGGGCAAGAGGGGCGGTCCTTGCAGGCCCGGATCCGCACCACCAGTACCAGCAAAAATGGTCTTCCGGCACTGGAGAGTAATGCATTACTAACCACTAAAGTCACTCATGCTGTCTATTCATTCAATGGAGGACGGGCAAAGCTTTATATTAACGGCCGGCTCGTTAAAGAACAAAAAATTAATGGAACATTTGATAATTGGGATAAGAATTTCAAAATCTCAATCGGCAACGAAGTGTCCAATAACAGGCCATGGTTAGGGACGATATATTATGTTGCAATATACAATCGTAAACTCAATCCAAATGAAATTACCGCACGGTATGAAGCCGGAAAAGATAAAAGAGGAGTACCAGTAATTGATAAGGTTGCAGAAAACTCCAAGCTATTTGAGAGGAGCATTGCCCCAATCTTAGCCAATCACTGCCTCGAGTGTCATGACGCGGCGAACGCGAAGGGAGACCTTGACCTTTCTCGAAAGATCACAGCATTCGCTGATGAGGGAATCATCGCATCGGGCCATTCATCGAAGAGTCTTCTCTGGGAATCAGTTTCAAAAAACGAAATGCCAAAGAAGCGCCCACCATTGACTGACAAAGAAAAAAAATCCCTCAAAGATTGGTTAGACGGTGGAGCAAATTGGACGCTCAAAAGTATCGATCCTGCCGTGTATGTGCATGAGGAAAAGACCCAAAAACATTGGATCCGCAGACTCACAGTTGAAGAATACATATCAACGGTCAATGCAACTATGGGAGTTGATATATCTAAAGAAGCCCTTGAAATACTGCCCGCTGATCTGCGAGCAGATGGGTTTTCGAATACCGCTTATAACCTGAACGTTGACCTGGAACACGTCCTAGCCTATTCGCAGCTCGCCTCAAAAATCATAACAAAAATAGACATTAAAAAATTCGCTCAACGCTTCTCCAACAACCAAAGCTTCACTGACAAGAACATGGCCCAGTTCCTCGAGAAGTTAGGCCTCTGGGTCCTGAGGGGCCCTCTTGAGAAAAAAGAAATCGTAATCTATAGAGGCATTACAACTACTGCAGTCGCTAGCGGAGCAAATTATCAGGAAGCAATCGCTCTGGTCCTCGAAGCCATGCTTCAGTCCCCACGTTTCATTTATCGTATTGAAGATAATAATTCCGGTGAGATCGTCAGTGATACTGAACTTGCAGTACGACTCAGCTACTTCATTTGGGGATCTTCTCCAGACAAGGCACTCTATGACGCGACACTCAAAGGAAACTTCAGTGATCCGGAGACAATAAGATCTCATGTTGACCGCATGCTTGGTGACCCACGTGCCATTGATCAGTCCATCCGATTCCTAAGACAGTGGCTGAACCTTGATAGCCTTGCAAATCTCCGGCCAGACAAAAAACATTTCCCTGAATGGGAACCTCAATTGGCCGAGGACATGGACTCAGAAACGGTTGCTTTTTTTAAAGAAGTGATCTGGGAAAAGAAGCTCCCAATGTCTCAACTACTGAATGCTCAGTTCACTTACCTGACTCCCAAACTAGCAAAACACTACGGCATAAGAGAAAAAGATAGCAATAAGTTGGCCCGCTATGATTTGAGTGAAGTCCCCTCCAGAGGAGGACTCCTCACACAGGGCAGCACACTCACGATTGGAGGCGATGAAGCTTCAATGGTAACGCGTGGTCTTTTCGTTTTACATGATCTTTTGAGGGGAGTCGTAAAGGATCCACCACCTTGCGTTGATACTACTCCAGTACCTATCAAGCCAGGCCTAAGTCAAAGACTCATCGCGGAAAAACGTATATCCAACAAAAATTGCGGGGGGTGTCACTCAAGATTTGAGCCTCTGGCCTTCGGACTCGAACGCTTTGATGGACTAGGCACTTATATGAAGAATGACAGCTTAGGTAATTTATTAAGGGAGGATGGAAAAATCCTTATTCCCGGAGAAGCTACGCCGCTGAGCTATGAAAGTTCCGCAGAACTGATGGACTTACTTTCTCAAAGTGACCGTGTGAGTCACAGCTTAACGTGGAAAATAACGCAGTTTGCAATGGGCAGGCCATTAGGCGCGAAAGATGTTAGCAAGGTTGACAAGATTCACCAAAGAGCAAAAAATAATGGAAGCACCTATCCGAGCATCATTCACGCTATAGCAACTAGTGATCTGATTCATAGTAAGGAAATACAAGAGAACAAATGAAGAAGAAACTTAACCGACGAGCGCTACTCAAAGGACTCGGCTCTGTCAGTATCGGCTTGCCGCTACTAGAGGAAATGATCACGGTAGATGCCCTCGGAGCAAGTGACGCTAAAATTCCTGTACGCGCATTCAATGTCTTCTTTGGCCTTGGCATTCCCTCTCCACTACAATCAGAAGGATTTAATGACGTGCTCGAACCTCTCAAGCCGCTATCAGATAAGTTACTTATTATGCGCAACGTTGATCATGTCCGCTGTGATGTGCGCGGCATAAATGCCCATTTTGATGGGGCCACTGCTTCCTTTACTGCGGAACCAGCAGGAGGAGAAGCTAAAGCAGGTGGCCCTTCAATTGATCAAGTCATTCGCCATTCAAGTTACCCTAACGGCATGCCTAATGGAATGATCTCATCACTCGTTGCCGGCACCTTCTTCAGACGCAGTCGTGTCGGCAGATACCACCACAGCTATAATCTTGATGGAACAGTATCCGCAAGGATGCAGGAAAAACCTCGGGACTTATTTGATCGTGTCTTTGGAAGCTTAAGTGACCAGGAAAATAATTCCAAGCGCCTCAAGAGGAGCGTCCTGGACTCAGTGCTGGAGCAGTACCGGTTCTTTACCGGATCAAATTCCCCATTAGGAGCATCCTCAAAAGGACGTATTAAGGATCACCTTGACCGTGTACGTGAATTTGAACAGAGGGCCTTTTCTCTAGCCAAGAAAAATGAACAAGGACCAAAAGCTCCTCCCCCTTCGCGTCTACCGCATGGCGGCCCGGCTGACCCGGGTGGCGAGGGAATTGATATTACGCTCGATGAACTCAGAACTGAATGGCGACTCCTCGCTGATCTTTATACCCTGGCCATCGAAATGGACAGGGCACGTTTCGGGTCAATCACATTCCTAGCAGCAGGAGAACGGATCCGACTCACTGGAGAATATAAATACAATGACCGTGTCCGTTACAATTTCAATGACTCTACTGAGCATGGGCGAGGAGGATCAGGAGGATGCAGCCACGAGTGGTGGCACAAGTTTGATGAAAAACGCGACAATAAGCAATTGCGTGCTCATGCGCATATGAAAATGAATGAGCTTGCCTATTTCATGAATCGCCTTGATCGGGTCAAAGAACCCAATGGCAAAAGCTTACTTGAGAATTCTCTACTCACCATATCCACTGAGTCTGGTGATGGCCGTCACAACAATGTCAAAAGAGAATTGTCTGGAGTCTTTCATGCAGTGACTGGCGCTAACGGTAGATTCAAGACGGGACAAATAATGGATGTGAAGGCTCAGGGAATTGACCTCTACAACACAATGCTCGGTGCAATGGGCGCGGATCCTCAACTAGGTCCAAAAGACTATGATCACAGCTCAATTGATAAGATCCTAGTTTAAAGGATTTGCATTAAATTACTGCTTCGCGGCTTTACGTATTGTTTCTAAATTCTGTTGAATTTGTACTGTTTTCTCGGCAGCTATCTTGTCGGCATCAGCAAGAGGCATCCCTTTTTTCATGGGCCGCTTATGGCCTATCTTGGTCAACCAAGCATCACGTTGGACCCGCATACGCTCACGAAGAAACATTAGCAAACGGCCATAGGAATTTGGTTGAGGATCATTGAGAGGTGCCTTCAGCGCAAAGAAGTTAATTATCTGTTGAGCCATTAATTCATGCCCCTCTCTTCCGGGGTGAATCCCGTCACGAGAGTACTTGAAGTTCGGATCCTTGGTCCGCTTCTCTGCTAGCTTATTTTTCATGATGGCATGTAAATTGATTACCCTCCAATCGTCCTCACGCTTAGAGAGCAGCCAATCGGAATAAGCTTTCATTACATCGTCATAATTAAATTTAGAGTTAGGCTTATCGTAAACCGGAGGCGTCATAAAAATAATCTTAGCTCCTTGAGCCTCGGCCTTTGCCTTCAGTCGCTGTAGCCCGTCCTTGTAGCTGTTAAAGCGATCCTCATCGAACGGCTTGTAGATACCGCAGTTAATACCATAACAGGCAATGATTAGGTCAGGATCTAAAGCCATCAACGCCCTGTCCAGACGCTCGTGCATATCAGGCCGCGGAAAACCGTGCCTAAGGTGCCCCGCCTCGGACAAACCAGAGACTGTCTCGCTGGGTATGCCTTGATTTAGAATCTCTAAGCTGATCTCGGGATGATTCACGGTCAACCACCTCTCGAAAAGCACTACATACTCTCCTCCATAAGTAATACTGTCCCCAAAAAATACCAGCTTCTTGGAGTCTTTGAGAATCTCGAAGTTGTCATTTGCTTGAACGTTAGAATAGGTCAATGCAAAGGCACTTAACAGTATTCTTAGTAGAGGTTTTTTATATCGAATCTTAGTCATCATTTGCAAAGGCTGTTGCCACTAGTCATACGCCATTACATTTTTTATGTAAATTTGTAATGGGTTAGACTAAATACATATGTTAGTATAGATTTATATGATACATCGTTCAATTATCCTAAGTATAATATGCTGCATTTTTGCTACACTGCCAACATCCTTAGCCGATTCCTATGTATTAAATACGAACGGTAAGCAGCTCTACAAGTGGGATGGGACCTACCTCAGAACCACTTCAGGCAAGCAACTCTACAAGTGGGATGGCACTTACATCAGGACCACTTCAGGCAAGCAACTCTACAAGTGGGATGGGACTTACATCAGAACCCCCTCGGGCAAGCAACTATTTAAGACTAGAGGGATTATAAGTATTGCCATT
>JAAZZC010000205.1 GCA_014239335.1 Verrucomicrobiales bacterium | reverse complement strand
GGATTCTCTTTAACTGCCCCCTTGTACCATTTTACTGCTTGCTCATGAAATCCCTTAGTCCCATAAATGTAACCTATATTATGATAGGAATGATAATGCCTAGGATCTGTTTCAATCGCTTTTTTATACCAGCTTATTGCTTCTTTTAGATTCCCTTCATCCTGCTCTGCTTTGCCACGACTAAATTGCGACAAGGCTTCACTCCCAAAATCAAAAAGACCTTGAGCCTGGCCATCGCCACAGCTTAAACAAAAGATAAAAAATAAATTCCAAGCAACTAATCGCATAATTTATCAAGCCGTTACTTCTAATATTAAACTAACAGTTTTTATTTATATAGAGGCCTATTACACATAAATAACAATAAATAAACTATCAAAAAAATTATTACATTAGACAATTACTCTAGTGCCACGAAATTACTGAACGTGAATAAGGCCTTTGTTCTAGGTGCCGGGCTTGGCAGCCGGCTTAAGAAACTCACAGAGAAATTACCGAAACCCATGATACCGGTGTTCGGTAAACCGCTCATCGAATATACATTTGATCACCTTAATGGATCAGGCATTAACCAATTCATAGTCAATACACATCACTGCGCTAAGGCATACACTGATCATTTTAACAAGAACCAGTACAAAAAAATACCAATCATATTCAAGCATGAGCCCGTGCTCCTTGATACTGGAGGAGGAATTGATAACGTATCTGAATTATTATCTCCTGACCCATTCCTAGTATACAACGGCGACATTTTAACTGACCTACCAATAATAAATCTTCTCAATCATCATACCACTAACAAAAATGTAGTCACCCTTGCATTACGTACAAATGGCTTAGGAAAACACATTGCACTAGACTCAAATGCAAGGAAAGTTACTGATATAAAAAATTTGCTTAACAGTGGTAATATTGGAACTTATCAATTCACAGGAATTTACGCCTGTAATCCACAGTTCCTTAACTACCTCCAACACAAAGAAAAGCACTCCGTGATCCCAGTGTTCTTAAAACTAATTCAAGAAAAATTGCTGGGAGGAATCGTCATCGATGATGGTAACTGGTGGGATCTGGGAACACGCGCGAATTACCTTGAAGCACATCAAATACTTTCAGAATCTAAATTTCCAGATTACCTCACAGGAGAGAGCAGCAATTTGAAAAGGAACCATTCTAAAGAAAGTCAAATCGCACCTGATGCCAAAATCGATAAAGCTTCATATATTGGAAAAGGAGCCTCAATCGGTTCAGGAGCCAATATCATTAACAGTGTCATCTGGCCAAACAGTAAAGTAACCCCTGATTCTCAATTAGTACGATGCGTCGTCAGAGATGGGCAAATTGCTAAAGGAAAACTCGAAAATACCGATATTTAGTATTATTATTACCAACCATTAAATTCTTAATGTCTGCTGATTTGATTAAAGCCACTATAGAGGCACTTCCCGATACAGATCTCAAGAAAGCTACTTGTGAGCCTATCAGTATAGGTGGATCTGATCGCAACTATCACCGTATCAATCTCAATAATGATCAAAGTCTTATTGTTATGGAATACACGAGCGACAGACCTGATAACGCAAAGTTCGCAGCTGCAACGAATACACTCAAAAGACTTGGAGCTGCGACTCCAGAAATTTTAAACCATGATTCGGAAAAACAACTTATATGGTTAGAGGATCTAGGAACTGAACACTTGTGGGATCACCGTGATGCAAAATGGGACGAACGATCAGCCTTATACAAATCTGTAATAGATGAGTCTAGGAAACTTCACGAAGAAAATGAACAATCACTAAATAAAGAAGAATTAATCCAACTCGAACCTCCTTTTGATGAAACCTTATACAAATGGGAACAAAATTACTTCTTTGATCATTTTCTTTCTTATTATTCAAGACGGGCTCCTTCATACCAGAATTCCTTGAGAGAAGAAGAAGAATTTAAACTGCTAATTGAAACGTTAATTAGCCCTGAACGAACACTTATACATCGCGATCTTCAGTCACAAAATATACTATTAAAAGAAAATAAACCTCACTTCATAGACTACCAAGGTCTGAGACTAGGTCTTCGTGAATATGACATAGCGTCACTCCTATATGATCCATATGTAAGTTTCACGAAAAAACAACGCACCGAATTAGCTGACTATGCTTTCAAGGGGCAAGAACGATCCGAATGGGAACCCCTCTTCATAGGCTGTGCAATTCAAAGACTCATGCAAGCACTCGGAGCATATTCACGATTAGGAAATCAACTCGGCAAGACTGACTTCCTTAAATATATACCTCAAGCATTAGACAATTTACGTGAAATACTAAGTAACGAAAACATTCTGCCAAGGCTCGAGCCTTACCTAAGTGATGAAGCTCTAGAGTTTTAAAAGAAGTGAAATAGAAAATGCTCCAGGCATTCCAAAGAACGCCTCAACAAAACCTTCCAATTCAGCCGCTTCCGATCTTAGCAGTTGCTGATCAAGGTTCTAACTTCGACATATTTGAAACTGACCCAGGTTCCAGTTCACATCCTGATGTAAGTCCAGCTAAAAAACCATTTTCAGTTGTTGTACATGCATATGGTCATCCTGCAAATTCCCCCATCAAAGGGATACTTCGATGGAGGCCTAATGAT
>JAAZZC010000179.1 GCA_014239335.1 Verrucomicrobiales bacterium | reverse complement strand
TTTAATTACTAATAATATTAAAATACTGTTTTGATATACCACAGATTAAATGAACATAAGAAAAAACTCTATCATGTTGGCAAGTTTTATCTGTCTATGTTTGGCAAGTTGCTCGTTAAGCTCGTATACAAATCATTCAAAAAATCAATTCTCAAAAGTCTTGAATCACAGCCAAACTACTAGGACTGATGGACTGATATATTCTAAAGAAAACAACACTCTTTTCACAGGAACAATAATAGAGATTTTTGAAAACGGAAATTTGAAATCATTAATTACTGTAAAAAATGGAAAAGCCGATGGTCATGCTACAATTTGGTATGAAAATGGACAAAGAAAATTAGAGTTTAATGTAAGAGAGGGAGTTAGAGAAGGCATGGCATACGAGTGGCATCGAAACGGATCATTGAAAGCCAAGGCAAAATATAAAGATAATAACCGTCATGGCTTAGCGACAACCTACTATGAAAATGGAGTAAAAAAATCAGTGATAAGATTTATCAACGGCATTAGGCAAAAGAAATCAAATAAAGAATGGAGCGTTGATGGATCGCAAGTGATTTCAAAGAATTAAATTATAACATTTTAGAACACTGATAGTATTGTCATAACTTTTTTCTGCATCAAACCTAGTTCAATTTATATCTATGAATTAACTGGAGGAAAACTGGAGGAATACGCTCAATGACAGAGCAATTTTACTTCAATCCGTCTTTGATTCTCTTCGGAAAGTCTGTCGTTATAGAGTCTACACCAAGATCTCTAAAATGACGGGCAGTCTCAATGTCATTAATGGTCCAGCAATGAAAAGATAGTTTATCTTTACGTAGCCTTTTCACAAAACCTGAATCAATTACCTCCTCATTGGCCTGAGTCCCAAGACCGCTTGCCAAAGACATTTTAAGAGTTTGAAAAATATCATTCTGCTCAGGCATCCATGTGCCCTTAATCTTTTTGTAAGATTCTAGAAAATTAGCTTCAATCTCAGGCCATTGTTTGCGGCATGCCTTGATAACTTGATAGTCAAAAGCGATGAAATTAATCTGATTGACCAGTTCTGGTCGCTCTTTAATTCTTTGATGAAGAACTTTAATTAAAGGTGCCATAATCTCAGTCCCACATTTAATTTCGATAAAGAATTTTTTACCGTCCGGCACTGAATCCATAACTTGTTCCAATGTGGGAATACGAGTACCAGAATATTTTTTATCCTTCCATGATCCCACATCAATGCCCTGTAATTCCTTGAGAGTAACCTTTTTCACAAGAAGCTTAATCTTCCCCCCACTAACCTTGCCTGTGTCTGCATCATGAATTGCAACAATGTGTCCATCATGAGTCAGATGGAAATCCCCCTCAATCCCATCGGCTCCAAGCTTCCATGCCAGGTTAAATGCCTCCATTGTATTTTCTGGAGCAGCACCGGACGCGCCGCGGTGTGCAATAATCAGCGGAGTCTCCGAGGATGCTAAACTTATTAGAATCCAATAAATCAAAAGCACTGACATCAATGGCGATAAAAAAATCATTGTTCGCCGATTTAAATCCGTACAATTAGTCATAGAATCTCAAAGGTTCGAGATATTAGTCGACTATGTCCAGAATCATTTTCGACACATTTACCTTCAATAGCTGCACCCAAATCGGGTGAATTCTAGACTATTTATTCTCATCCACTAAAAAAGGATTCTCGACACGAGGACTTGGAAAGCACAAAATAATTCCCCTAATTCTATAGCTATGAAAAAAATTATCTCAACCCTCATTACACTAATTGCAATCTCAGGACTCAGTTCTGCGGATCACCATAGTAAATCACTTTTCAACGGAAAGGATCTCACCGGTTGGCAAGACCGTAACGGCAAGGAGTCCAAATGGGAAATCGTTGATGGAACACTCCAAGGTCAAAAGAAGACTGGCGACATATGGAGCAAGGAAAGATTTGGAGACTTCGTTCTCTCTCTAGAATTTAAGACGACCGGGAATAGTGGTATTTTCTTTAGAACAGACAACCCAAAGAACCCTGTACAGACAGGAATAGAGGTTCAAGTTGAGAAACCTAACGGACCAAACAAGCACTCGGTAGGCGCTCTCTATGATCTGGTCCCTCCAAAGAAAAATAATGCAACGACTGGTTGGAACAAAATTAAGATTACTGCCAAAGATAATATGATCACCGTGGAAATGAATGGTGAAGTTATCAATGGAATGGATCTGAACAAATGGACAGAACCCAATAAAAATCCAGACGGTTCCAAGAACAAATACAAGACTCCATTGAAAGACTTTAAGAGAGAAGGGCATATAGGTTTTCAGGACCATGGGCACCTTGTTTCTTACAGAAATATTAAGATCAAGAAGCTCTAAGATTAAATAATCTATAACCCTATGGCCCTCGTCCGATTCGGTACGACAGCAGTATTATCGATTTTAATATCGATCACTTGGTCCTTTGCTGAGAATAAAGTATCAACACGAATCAATCAGATACAGCTCATTGGGACTCACAACTCATACCATATTGCTCTTCCTGAAAAGAACCTTAAAAGGATAGGAATTATCAATCGTGGGCTTAAGGATTCCCTTGAGTACACGCACCGGCCCCTCACTGAACAGTTACAGATGCTTGGGGTTCGTCACTTTGAGTTGGATGTTTTTGCTGATCCCAAGGGAGGCCACTATTCAAGAAAAAAAGCACCAAACTTACTTGGTCTCAATGCGCCCGTCATGTTCAGTAAGGAAATGGAAAAACCAGGATTCAAGGTTCTCCATGACTCGGCAGTTGATTATCTCAGCACGACCCCCACCCTCATATCTGCATTAAAAGAAATTAAAGCATGGTCAGAAAAGACGCCCTCCCATGTACCGATCTTCATACTTCTTGAAATGAAAGATAAGAGTCCGGTCCCTCTTGCCAAGAAGCCTGTCCCATTTAACCGTTCGCTACTTGAAGGAGTCGAAAAAGAGATCCTCAGCGTCTTTAAAAGGGAACGAATTATTAGTCCAGACTCTGTCAGAGGAAAATTCAAAACCCTAAGGGAATCCATACTTAAACGAGGATGGCCTTCCCTTGATAGCGCCAGAGGAAAGGTCATGTTCGGACTAGATAATGGCGGCAGGATCCGCGACATGTATGTAGCTAAGAATCTATCACTCCAAGGAAGACTCCTATTTGCCAGCGTCGGCGAGAATGACCCGGGGGCAGCCTTCTTTAAGCTCAATGATCCCATCAGATCCCATGCGCAGATAAAACGCTTGGTTAAGTCAGGTTTCATGGTCCGTACAAGAGCAGATTCTGACACGCAAGAAGCAAGAAAAAATGATACTTCTAGGAGGGACAAAGCTCTCTCGAGTGGAGCCCAATTCGTAAGCACTGATTATCCTGAGCCAAATGAAAAATTCTCGCAATACAGGGTCCAATTTTCTAACAATATAATATACCGAAAGAATCCTATAAGCGGAAAAGAATAAAAATGAAGTACATCTACTCACTGATCACCTGCCTAATTTTGTCCACCTCTGTACCACTTAGTGGAGAAGAGCCTAAATCCTTGGATCCAAACTATGAACTTCAGCTCTTCGTTGACGATTCAATGGTATCGACCCCCGTTGGTTGTACGCTCGATCATAAAGGACGCCTACTCGTTGTAGAATCACATACCCATTTTCGACCCGACAACTATGAGGGCCCAGAAACTGATCGAATCCTTGCGTTCACGGACACGGATGGTAACGGCAAAGCCGATAAGACAGAAACCTATTACCTTGGTGGCAAACATACTATGTCTATCAAATCTGCTGGGAACGGTTCAGCCTACGTCGCAACTAGGAGTGAAATTTACAGGTTAGAGGACAAAGATAAGGACGGTGCCGCCGACTCAAAGTTGGACCTGATAAAGCTCGAGACACAAGGAAATTACCCTCATAATGGGCTCTGCGGATTAGTACTGACCTCAGATCGGTCCAGACTCTATTTTGGGCTCGGTGAAAACCTTGGCAAGGACTACCAAATTGTCAGTCACCACAACACAAAAGAAGTGACCAGACTTAAGGGGGGCGGTGAAGGAGGAAGCATCTACAGTTATGACTTTTCAGATGGTTCACTCAAAAGAATCGCTACAGGTTTCTGGAATCCATTCGGAATCTGCCTCAATAAAGTAGGAGAAATGTTCACAGTGGACAACGATCCTGACCAAAGACCACCGAACCGACTCCTCAAGATTGTCCCTGGAGGTGATTACGGTTATCAGTTTAGGTACGGCAGACCGGGAACGAACCCTTTACAGGCATGGGACGGTGAACTGCCGGGGACCTTACCAATGATTTGCGGAACTGGTGAAGCGGCCTGTTCAGTGATCCCATATGGTGATCATTTATGGGTATCTAGCTGGGCACTCGGTCAGATCGAAGAGTACACATTGACTAAAAAAGGATCAAATTACTCAGCAACTATGAGACCCATTGTAAAGGGAGGTACTGACTTCAGGCCCGTGGACTTTGCTCACGCTGATGATGGATCGGTCTTCTTTACTGACTGGGTCAATGCAAGCTACCAGTTACACGGGCAAGGCAAGGTCTGGAAATTAAAAGCCTTAAATAAAAATTCACCCAGACCAGTTGAGGCTTCCAGACTAGAGGGAGAAAATTCACCATCAGAAACAAAGAAAGTATTAGAAGGTCAAGACAAGTTTAAACTTGCTACCCTATTCTGGCAAAGGGCCCATGCTAAGGACCCTAAAACATTAGAATTAAATCAACTCAATGAAGATGCCAAGATAGCACTCTTAACTTCTACGAGGTGGCAGGAAAAAAAAGATAAGGACCAAATTTCCAAGGCAATAAATGATCCTTCCAAGAAGGTTCAAATCGCAGCCATCAGAATCATCGCTGATGAGAATATTAAACAATTTAAAGAACCCTTGGAGAGATTACTTTCCTCTGCAGAGCCAAATTCACAGCTATCCAAAGTCACCAAATCAGCTATTAAGGAACTTGAAAAGTAAGTTTCCTTAATAATTATCTACTATTATGTGGGGGAATTGGGACCTCTCTTGAAGGTGATAAGTTCTTTTAAAAATAGATCCTGAACCACGAATCCCGGATTTAATTATTTGCCAGAGCCTTAAACATTCAGAGCTCTGCACCGAATACTGTATTCAAAAAATAGGTAGAAAATTGATTTCCAGATCTGATCCAGAAAATAATTTAAAACCTATCTGACTCTTAGTCACCGTATTCACAATCGGCCGCTGGACGATCGTGTGAAAATACATAGAGGTCTCACCAAAAGAAGACTGGCGCCGAGCCGCCTTGAGTGAATTATTGAAATTTATTGAGGATTACCAATGTTGCTCCCCAACTACCACTCGTTTCATCGCCTAACCGATAACTACGAACTTCGTTATGCATCTGATCCAATAACCGATGCACGCCCTCACGCAAGGCCCCTGTCCCCTTACCATGAACGACCCGAATCTCAAGAATATCCCTTTCCCTACATTCTTTGATATATTCCCTAAGAAGTGAACTGACCTCATTAGGACGAAAAGTGTGCAAATCAATCTCTGAAGTGATTGGATACTCAATTGGATCTTCTTCAGAATCTTGAATAGACATTAACCAATTCAATTAGATGGGGAATTATCTAGCTTATAGAATGGGTACAAAACGAGCCAGTTATAGTAAATCCAAAAGCAAAAAGTGACATTTATTACGTTAAAGTTATGCCAAAAATAATTATTTTTGTTTTCTTTCCTAATATTTCCGGCTCACGGGTAGTTATATTAATATCTCATGTAATGTATGTGGAACTTGCTGAGATTTGCCGTCCTCTTCCTTCTAAGTGGGGTTTATTTATGAAAGGAAAGGGGGCGGCTCTTTATTTCATTAAACTGATCAATTCCCCCCTCTCTGGAAACCGTCCCGTCTCCTTCTTTGAATAAATGAGTAATGAAAAATTTCTTTTAAAAAATCAAAGGGACCCGTGAGGCATTTCTTGACTTAAGTTAGAAGCCTATAATAATAAAGTTTTATAACCA
>JAAZZC010000094.1 GCA_014239335.1 Verrucomicrobiales bacterium | reverse complement strand
CCCCTTTCCAATGGAATTCATATTCCTACACTATTCAAAAAACAAGACCAATTCCTGTCACATATTGACTTCTTGAATCCCTGAATCTCCTCAAATTTGTAGAAGTTGATTCGGATTCTAATTCTATAAATGTATACCTGATATTTTGATAACCCAACAATATTTCAAAAATTCCATACTCGATGCCTAAAATACCAAAGTATCCGTAGCCCTCTACATTCGATGAATTGTATATGTCACTATCACTTGAAATTATGGTTAACTTACCACTGGAAACTGCACTACTACCAAGCGTAAGAGTATACTCATCACCGAAGGTATATGAGAGGTCTATCGATGTGTTTTCTAAATCAATAGTATAACCCGATATACTCGCCTTATATTTAAAAACTGATTGACCAATTCCCCATCCATTCCAAATTATTGAAGAATTTGATCTGGTAGCTTCTTGAGAATTTGAAGTATATGTGCCTGATAAATACCTGAATCTAATCTTTGGCGTTAATTTGATATTCTGGTGATCTTCTGTGTTGTCTCGACTAATATTAGTCCTTTTTCCTTTAAATTTATAAATGCTTTTAGCTAAAACTAAACTAAAACTATCGCTTAAAATGAATACAGTAAGAAGTACAAAGCCGTATCTCAAAAAAAATCTCTTGTTAAAAGAAACATTCATGTTAAAGAAATTTATTAAATAAGCACAATTCGGTCCTTTATGTAAAAAAATTATGTAAATTTGAGAAGAATTTTTTGACCTTGAAAATTGCTTTGACCACCTGATCCTAGAGAAGCATTTAACTTAACAACTCTTTCAGTCAAAGGTGAGCCTAACTACTTTATGTATCAATGGGTGTGGGCCTGTTTGACCCCTGGGGGTCAGATTAGAGTGCAGGCAGCTCCTGCATCTCAATCAATCCGACTTCAGGACCTCATCTGTAACCTGACTCGCCCCAGTGTTCTCCCCCGGTGGGTCAATCCATCCGACCAAGAGCCTTTAAACCTGCATAAAGAGCCTCGTCGGCAACGATACTCATCGGAAGTCGCTCTTCTTCTGCTGTGCTCTTGATAACCTTAACTATATCCGGGTGCAGAGTGAAAGTAATCTTGCTCCTGTTATTACGCCAGACTTGTCGTGTGAGTTTTTTTTGACTTTCCATTTAACCTCCAAAAATCAACATTTATTAACATTTCGTTGAAGACAAATGAACAGATTATTGAACTGAACATTTACCATAGAATAAGTCTACCCATTGTATTTACTTGGTAAACTAGGTACATCCAGCAGGCTGAAGTATTCGGCTCTTTCTCGGGCCATACCACCATCATATTCCCGTATTGCGGCACGCTCGTCCCTTAGGAACTGAAGTTCCAGAATGTCCTCTTTCTGCTGAAGGTGGCTAATTTGGCTAAATTCAGTGGGATCAGTGTTCTGAAAATTAGCCGATTTAGCCGATTTAGCCAGGGTTGAGGCTTCCTCTTGATAGCGTATCCTCAACTCCTTCAAGCTCGCCATCAACTTTTCTTAATTAAAGGATGGAGCAGGATAACTTTTCTGTTCTTCCAGTTTCTGATTTGTATCCATCCATAGTTGCAAAGGATTTCTACCGCTGCGTCTCGTTCCTTCTTGCTTCTAATACACCGAGGCCCAATCTGCAATAGGTCACTTAATTTCAATGGCTCTTCGTCGTCCTGTTTCAGTTTCTTTAACCAATCCAGCAGATTCGCTGCATTGCGCTGTACCTTCGAGGTAGCCATTTCTCCCACAAGCCCAAGGCTCTCTTCAAGGAACCACTGGGCTACATCGATTCCCATTTTCATGGTTTTCACATCTATTTCTTTTGGATTTTCATTACCAAATAATGTAAAGACACCGGCTATCCTTGCTGCCTGTTCGGCAATCTTTGAAGCTGCAGCAGTGTGGAATTCGTAGTCCCCTTCACTACCCTGGGCTGCCTCAATAATATTAAAGTAGTCGACCCATTCCTGTTGAGCCTCACTACTCAAATTTAGTGTCGGAACAGTAGCCAAGTCGGTTTTCGTCCTCAGGTGTGTCAGACACATTTCGATAAATGTATCAAGTTTCGGGGTAATTTCTGGAGCAGGAACATACAGTCTGTTACCTATGGTTGTTTTGGGGACACATATTAGGAATCTGGCCAGGAAGCCCATCCCCTCCGCCAGACCCGCACTCTTTCTTAGCCATTCATGCAGTGGCTCCCTCTGAGCGGATATCAGACAGGAAAGCCTATAGTTATCGAGGTAAGTGCTAACGGCCTGTTTCCGGGTCATCGACTGGGGCTCAGCATCCCAGGCCTTGTTGAGGCATGCCATGGCTCCCATCAAGGCGTCACCACGCATTCCAATTCCGCCAAATATGGTACCTCCCTCTGATGATGAAAGTAGAACGCTTTTGACTCCATTGCTTATTTCCAAGGCCAGTCCTTGTATAGTGGCATCTTCAAATAGAATTCTAGGCGGTGATTCTGCACCAAGTATTGGGTCTACCTGATTATGATCATTGGCTTCATAGTGTTCCCATTCCTCATACAACTCATTCTGTCTGTCCCTTACCCCCTGCCACATCTTCCTGAAGATCGTGGACTTTCTCTCACCAGAGCGGAGGATGCTCAGGATGTAGAGCGACACAGGACCCACTGTCTGCGAATCCCTCGCTACCATTGCGAGGTGCTGAACAGAGGCCGCAGCAACACCCAGGGCAGTGCTGCATGCAAAGCCCGCAGGCACTAGCGTGTATTCAAGGGTTTCTGTGACTGCTTCTCTGATGATCGGTGGGAAAGACTCCAGGGGAAACGGTGGTGAGGGTTTTTTCTGGGGAAGCACAGGCTCCGGTTCTGCTTCCCAATTACCGGCTAATTCGGCTAAAACGGCTAAATCTGTGCCCTTCCCGAACTCATCTACAGTCATCCGATTCAGTTCTACGCAAGTGCGTACAGCCTTTAGAACCTTCACCTGGTATAGATCATTAAAGTCCGTCTCATCTTTGCCTCGAGTCTCACCAAAATCCGGTACCGCAATACTGGCTTTGACCTCTAAAGCGGCCTCTCTGGCCTTTCTTATACCGGGGTTTCCTTTTGTTTGATGATCATCATCAGCACAAATAACCATCTCCAGATTCGGAAACTTTGCACGTAATGCTATGGCAACTGGCTTAAGGTTGTTTGCATTAAAGGCTACAGCTACTGCGCTCCCTGTCACTTCATGTACAGTGGCAGCAGTGGCAAATCCCTCTGCTATGTAAAGAATTTTATCTAGCGCTCCTTCTATAGGGAAGTAGCAACCTTTAGTTAGGCCTCCTACAAGGAATTTCTTCTCTCCATCATAACTAATGAATTGGAGTGAATGAAGGATTTGATTTTGATCGTATAATGGAACCACCAGT
>JAAZZC010000086.1 GCA_014239335.1 Verrucomicrobiales bacterium | reverse complement strand
TTCATTATTGTTAACATAAAGATTGGCGAGAGTGAGATTTTGACTGACTAGAAGTTTGGATTCAGGAGACTTTGCGGAATTAACTAAGGTCATGAAAGGGTTTTCAGTGTCCAGAGTTACTTCATTTGTTTCCGTGTCCTTAGTTTCCACGGGAGGACTGAGGGCCAGAATTATAGGATCGCTGAGTACACCAATTTCTTCATTTTCCGCAAAGTCTCCTGAATCCAAACTTCTAGTCAGTCAAAATCTCACTCTCGCCAATCTTTATGCTAACAATAATGAAAATGCTAAGAGATTCATGAGCTCCTGTCTTGAAGCGTTGTCCGCGATAACGGTACACGAAGAGAAAGAAAAACTGATTAAATCTTTAAGTCTCTCATTAACCGAATTCGCCGAAGTTACTGAAGTGAACAATTTTATAGTTAAACTCGAGTCAGTAAAGGAACTACTAAAACCTAAACAAGACCCTGCTCTATCTCTAATAGAAAAAATACAAGACCCCCAAGGTCAGGTCAAAGTTCTCTGTGATTTCTCAGTGACTCTCATGAAGGCAGGAGAGAAAGAAAAATCAAATGCAACAATTGAAAAAGCTCAAACAATTATTGCCGCGATTAAAGATAAGGGAGTTCAAGCCATATCACTCACTCATCTTTCTGTTGCTCAATTCAATTGCGAACTCAAGGAAGAAAGTAAAGCAACCCTCAGCACCGCAATCGCATCGATAAAAGAAATCGAACCGATTAGCGAAAAAGCCGTCACCCTAAATGAAATCATTGCAGCCATTGAAGAATCAGGGAACGAAAACGACAAAAAACTAATTCTTACGCAATCATTAGGTATAGCAAAAGAAATACAAAAAAGGAGTAATTTTATGATGCAACAAACTTTGAGCTTAGCGTCCCAATTTGAAGAGGGAAAGGAAAGAGCTCTCGCCATTCAGCAAATCGCCGAAGCTATTGAATCTTCCGACGCTGGGCTTGAACTTGCAAATTTAAAGTTCAAGCTCGGCACATTGTTTCATAATGGCATTGACTTGGAAAAGAACACAGCTCAAGCCACCGCATGGTATCAAAAAGCAGCTCAACTCGGTCACCCGAATGCCCAAGTCAACTTAGCCTTACTTCTCCTAAAGGGTGAAGGAGCAAACCCTAATCCACAAGAAGCCATAGTATGGCTAGTCAAAGCTGCAAATCAGGGAAGCCCCGAAGGTCAAGCTTCCTTAGGGATGCTATACGCGCTAGGACAAGGCGTTTCAACGGACCTAGTAAGAGCCCAAAAATGGATGACCCTCGCTGCAGAACAAGGCAACTCCGAAGCTCTAGTAGCGGTTAAAAGATTGGAGTCTAAGCTCAGCGAAGAACAAAAGGTGCTAGCCACTGAACTCGTAAAGCAATGGAAAGGTAAGAGTGGATCCGACGCTAAAAAGTCGGCATCAAAAGAACCTCAAAAACCATCCGACGCAAAAGCTTAACTTATACAGATCAGAGAATTCATCTAATAACTAGGAGAGCATAAAAGTAACAACACCAGGAAGAAACCACCACCTATGGCCCAACACAATCCTGCTCCAATGATCGCCTCGATTCCAAAATATTTAATAATACTCATTGGAATCTTAAAACAAAATCTAATCATGTCGGCACATCTCATTAGCTAATACCAGCGTTCATTTACGACTCAATGATTCGATTCTTTTTTCCATGAATTTAGAATTTTTGAAATCAGGCCTCACGTGAAGCTTGTCAGAATAAACATAATCAGGAGAAATTCTTATTCCCTTATCACCATAACCTTTTTTCTTTCTCATTGATGACATACTTTCAAAGAGATTTGCAAAGTTATCATGCGCAACTCTATTTCTAATCTTTTCTGGTAAGGCTGCCAACAGCTTATCGTAAGGCTTAAGGGCTTGGTTCATCTTACTCACTGTTCCGACCACATCAGAACCAATCATGAATCGGTTTGGGTACCTTGAAATTAATTTTACCCAACTCTCTAGATTAGGGAGCACATAATCATCAAGAACCACCCAAGATAAATCAATATATACTTGGTCAGAGTAATTTTTAAGCACCTCTTCAATCCAAAAATGCAAATCGCTTATCACAATTCTCCTGCTGATTCCTGAATGACACCATATGAAATTTGTAGAAACTTTGCACCCGTTATTACCGGCACGACAATAGTCCAAAAGTTCAATAAATTCATTCAGGTACGTAGGCAACTTAACTTCATCAGAGTTACGGGAAATTGGAGCAATGTTGTGATGTATACTCACCGGCAAGAAATGCTCACCAGCAAATCGGCACACACGAGCCAATGCCGGATGATTAGCCCTCGGTCTTTCTCCAGTCGTCAAGTTAGTTAAGTCATCATGTCTAGACATGACCTCACCAACGCATTCCCAAACTTCAGGGAACTCTTTTATTCTCTTAATCAGCAAATCAACGGCACCAAGGTCCGTAGCGTCAAATCCACAAAGAGAAGGGTGAATCCCTTTGAGCTTAGACAACTTAGCAGGGTCATCTGCATATTTTATTTTATAATCAAGAATAGCCGAACCAACGGAAACGTCAGTATCACGTGCAGGCTTAACCCTTGAAGGACTATCCAAATAATAACGCGGCCTCTGGAACGGTTCATTCTGTGACCATTTTTTAATAAAAGGCATACCACATACCAGAGCATTGTGGACTTGCGCCTTATCCATACTCTCAAGCAAAGCCTCGATCCTCCTTCCCCTTTCGCCAAAAGGGAGAGACACAAAGCGGCCAGTACCATCCTGCTTACCGTACATCCCTCCTGGGAATTTTTTATCAGCATTCATGAATTCACCGTTCTGTAGAAAATCCAGAAGGTGAACATGACAATCAGCATACCTCTTCACTATTCTTTCAGAAGAGGAAGAAGAAGACTTAATAGCTGCATGAAGCACAACCCCAAGCAACCCCACAAGAATGATCATTGAAAAAGTAAGACCCCTAAATGATTTCATAGTCCCTTGTTAAAATAAACGAAAACAATTTACAAGTATTAGGGAGTAGCAACGCAGGGCTTCATCTCCATTATCTTGTGATGACTTGTTTTTATCTCTATTAAGTGCTAGTGCTTTGCGCACCGCATTCAAACACATGCCTTCATTAAAGAGGACCGCCATTTTACTTATTTCATGCCCTGACCAACCAGGGCTAGTTTCTTCAGTCTCTACATTCATCGGCAAGTACAAAGGCAACATTGTTTATTTGGATCAGCATGTAGATGAAAAAAACGGAGCTTTTTTCATGAGAATCGAATGGGAAATGGACGGATTCGAGCTCACAGAAGATCAACTAAACTCACAATTTAATACAGAAATTGCCAGCGGCTCCGAAATGACATGGCACCTTCACTATAACGACCAACCACCAAGAGCTGCGATATTCGTTACGAAGGAAGGGCACTGCTTATATGATCTCTTATCCAGACATGAGTCCGGAGAACTCAACATACAAATACCATTAATTTTAAGTAATCACGATTCTCTCCAGCGAGTAGCTGAAAGATTCGGCATCCCATTCTATCAATTCCCCATCAACAAAGAAAATAAAGCGGCTCAGGAATTAGCAGAGATTGAGATTTTAAAAGAGCACAATGTGGACACGGTCATTTTGGCCCGATACATGCAAATACTAAGTGACAATTTCGTTAACCATTTTCCCAATAAAATCATTAATATCCACCATTCATTTCTCCCAGCCTTTGCGGGAGCCAAACCATATCACCAAGCATATCAACGCGGAGTAAAACTTATCGGAGCAACGAGCCACTACGTCACTGCCGATTTGGATGAAGGCCCAATCATTGCTCAGGATGTAATTCGTGTCACTCACCGAGAATCCTTGTCTGACTTCATTCGCCACGGAAGAGACTTAGAGAAAATCGTATTGTCACGGGGCGTGTGGGCTCACTCTCAAAGAAAGGTGCTCGTATTAAAAAATAAAACTGTTGTATTCAGCTAACCCTACGAAACATCTAAAAACATGATCCTGACTGACCATGCTATCCGAGAAGCAATGCAAGAAGGCAGCATTGTTGTTGAACCTTACATCGAATCCCACCTAGGCACTAACAGTTACGATGTTAGACTGGGGAAGACTCTTGCAACTTACACTGATGATGTTCTGGATGCAAAAAAACATAACAAAGTTGAGAGTTTTGAAATACCTTCAGATGGATTTGTGTTAGAACCGGGAAATGTTTACCTGGGAGTGACAGAAGAATATACAGAGACACACAAGCACGTCCCTTTCCTTGAAGGAAAGAGCAGTGTCGGAAGACTAGGAATTGACATCCACGCTACGGCAGGAAAAGGAGACGTCGGCTTTTGCAATCACTGGACGCTTGAAATTTCAGCATCAAAGCCCGTCCGAGTCTATCACCTCATGCCTATAGGCCAACTCATCTACTTTGAACTTCAAGGCCAAGTTGATACCCTATATTCACAGAAAAGCTCAGCCAAATACAATAACAGATCCCCCCTCCCAATGGAATCCATGATGTGGAAAAATGACTTTTGATTATTCTCTTATTTTTTTTGAAAAATCTGGGTGATCTGCAAATTTCCTGACCCTCATCCCAGAACGGAATTGTTCCATGGCCGCATCATAGTCTAAGTCCGTATCCATCCAGCCCATCTCATGCAGCACCTTCCCAGACTGGGCAGGAAAAAGGACACCCCTCCCATAACTGATCGAACCATCATAATTTTTCTTTATGTGATCAAAAAGCTCAGTTGTACAATTGGCCCGAAGAGAATGATAGAACTTAGGTTCATCAGTTAACTTTCCAGCCTTTTCCGTCATACTCAGAAAGAGACTCTTCATGAATTCTTGGTTCGCTTTAATCGGAAAGATGTACAGTTGAGTTCCTTCCTCACAGCCTCTCAGAGTCAGCGCATCACGCTCACTGTTCACTTGATACATCAGTTCAAATTGTTTATAGAGCCCTGGAAGCAGGCTAAAGGATTCCCCCTCCTCTTTTCTCACTTCAGCAGATATAACAACTTTCCGCTCCGGACCAAAACCGAAACTAAGCATGGAATGAGCAAAGAGCTTCGAGTCGCCTAAAGGCTCTACTATCAGGTCAAGAGAATCCAGTTGATCAAGATAATAACTACGCGTAACCCAAGCCGCATCATAATCATCAACACTCCTCCATTTGAATTCTCTAACGTTATCAATTTTAACCATCCCCATATCTTTTGAAATCCGAACGATTGGAGGCTTTTTACAACTCTCAATCCAATCCTTGTAGCGCTTTGGCTTCTCAAACAAGAGCTGAACAAAGACAATAACAAACAGGATACCAGCACCCACTATAACAGACCTCTTCCACTTCAAAGAACGGATCACAACAATTGGTACAATAGCCATTATTGGCAGAACAACGAAACCTGGAACCCCTACAAGAAACCTTAAAGCACCACAAGACCATACCCAGACGAGAACCATAATTATAGAGACAACCCGACGAAATATTCGAACCCTAGCAGATAGACATAATTGATCTGATTCCATATCCAAGACTCTACTAAAATAACAAATTAATACTAAATTCCTATACTTTTTAATACTTCATTTCTTAAATATAATTTGCGATAGAGGCCTTATAAGACGAAAGGATTCACTCCCCTCAATTTAACAAGACCACTAAGCTCACAGATCTAGAAACAAATCCATGTTCAATCCAATTCGAATTTTCGCCTATCTACTAGCGACTCTTTTTTCCTTTACCTTGCTAATTGCTGCAGAGGAAAAAGCAAAGCCAGAGAAGAAAAATCAAGAATTAGCCAGTGTGAACGGCAAAAAAATCACAACAGCTGACATCGAAAGAGCACTCCGCATGCGCTACGGCCCAAGCCTAGATGAAATGCCTGCCGAGCAACGTGTTAATGCCATCAAACAGGTAACGCCAAGAATGACAGAGGAACTTATCTCACGCAATCTCCTCCTAGAGGCTGCTAAGGCTGCTAAGACCAAAACCAATGCTGAAGAATTAAAGACAACTCTTGAGCAAATCAAAGGGTCGCTTCCACCAACCGTTAAGTTTGAAGACTATATAAAGAAAATGGGACACAATGAGAAGAGCTTCGAAGCTGAGGTCGCTGAAGAATTATTAATTAACTTCCATGTCCAGAAAATACTCAGCGCTGTAAAAGCGCCAACGGACGCCGAACTTCAAAAACACTACGAAGAAAATAAGGAATCTTTTAACTCAAAAGAAAGCATTACTGCTAGTCACATCCTCTTAAAAACTGACCCAGGCTCTGATGAAAAATTGAAATCAGAAAAATTAAAAGCAATTCAAAAACTAAGAGAACAATTAATAACTGCAAAAGGAGCTGGCTTTGACAAGCTTGCTAAAGAACACTCAGATTGTCCGAGCAGCGCCCGCGGCGGTGACCTTGGTTCATTTGGTCGCGGTCAAATGGTCCCCGCCTTTGAGAAAGCTGCCTTCACTCAAAAAATCGGTGACATCGGAGATGTCGTCGAAACACAATTCGGCTACCATCTTATCAAGGTCACAAAAAAGAGCACAGCAGGTCAGCGCAAATTCGAAGAAGTGAAAGAAGAAATCACCCAACAGCTCGATGCCCCAAAGCGTCAAAAAACAATGCAAGACTACATTGCCGGTCTCGAATCGAAGGCTAAAATTACTCGTAGCGCAGCGATAAAGCCCGCAGAAGCCACCCCTCCTAAAAAACCGTAAAGGAATAAAATTTTTACCTGTCTTTTCTATATCCTCAAGCCCTAATCGGAGCAATTGAGGTGACATTTTTTGAACGCCATTTCGTTGGAGCTGTTCCAACCTGAGAACGGAACCATCTAGCAAAATAGTTCTGATCATTCATTCCAACAGCTGCACAAACGTCTCCGATCCTTGACCCCTTAATTAACATTCTCTGTGCCTTCCTTAACCGAAGCTGAGAACGAATTTGGGAAAAAGTAAGACCACTCTCTTTCTTTAGCAAACGATTCAGGTGGTCACCTTGAAATCCCAACATTTTAGAAATTTTTGATAAACTTAGAGAAGAATCCTCTATTCGATCATTTATTATTTTTTCGACACGAGTATTAACCGCGCCCCTTGATTCCCTTTTAAATCCCTTAGACTCAAGCCAGCCAATCGCCCGTAATACCGGATCAAGAATATCAAGAATCACAGCCCCCACTGCAACAATTCTATCTTCGCTACCTGGCCCACGCATTTCAAACAATTGAGAAACTCTTGATCGAATCAGATTAAGTTCTGTTGCCGGAAGTTCTCCTAATGGCGTTATACTTCGGTTCTTATTTTTAGATAATAAATTAACATCAATCACAAGACAGAGCGGCTGTCTAGATCTCTCCCTTTCAAAGCGATGCCGTTCATTAGGCCCAACATATATGACTGTACCTGCCCTCGCAGGGTATCGTTTCCCTTGGACTGTTTGTTCTCCACATCCTCTCAAATAGATCAAAAGTTGTCCGTGTTCATGGCTGTGAAATGAAGATCTACTTTCGGGTAAGTGCTCATTGAGGCGTAGCTTAAGTATTTTAATATCAGGAAGTGAAATGCCTATTTTTTCTATGATTATTGGCCTGTAATTACGCATAAATCTCTTCCACTATCTTTTTATTAGTACAAATAATATAGTCGATATTATGCTAATTTAAATAGATTTGTTCTAACAATTAAAAAGAACATGCGGTAAGGGTAAAAATGAGTTCAAATTCTAATGATGCCCCTGTCGTCTTAGTCACTGGAGCAGGAAGAGGCCTCGGCCGTGGAATTGCTTTAGAAATGGCAAGGTGCGGATTCAGTGTTGCCATCCATTACGGATCCAGTAAAGGAGGCGCGGGCGATACAGCGGACCTATGCCTCAAAGAATCCAAAAATAAGAATCAACACTTTGACCTGATCCAAGCCAATTTAGCGGATTCAAATAGCAGGCATAATATTATTGCTCAGATCACAGAGAAATTTGGTCACATCGATGCACTCATTAACAATGCTGGAATCACCGAACCGAACCGGCGAGACTGCCTAGAAGCAACAGAAGAAGATTACGACACTGTGATGACAGTGAATCTTAAAGCCCCTTACTTCCTAACGCAGGAAGTAGCCCAAATGATGATCAAACAGAGCAATACTCCACGATTAACCCATTATCAAATCATCAACATTTCATCCATATCATCAGATACAGTGTCCGTTAACCGTGGCGCTTACTGTGTTTCAAAAGCCGGTCTATCCATGGCTACTCAAGTATGGGCATCACGACTCTCGGAACACAATATACTAGTTAACGATCTGAGGCCCGGGATCATGACCTCAGATATGACCGTGGGTGCAAAAGACAAATATGATGAGATACTTAAAGAAGGGGATCTTGTGCCCCTTTCGCGTTGGGGAACTGGAGAAGACCTCGGCAAAGCAGTATCTGCCCTGCTCCTCGGACACTTCCCTTTCACGACCGGTCACGTGATCCCGATCGACGGAGGATTTCATCTTAAAAGACTATAATAAGAGTTATTATTCAGAGCCATGTTGCAAATCGATAAATCCATCAGTTTCAAAGACCTCAGCCCTCAACTTGATTCCCTATGGGAACTATCAGGTCAGAAAATCCTGAGCATCGAAAAGGAATATGACCGCTCAAAGGGCTCTCCCGTATTCACCTCAGCCGGCAAATACACGACAAGGGGTTGGACTGAGTGGACTCAAGGATTCGAGTATGGATCATCTGCCCTCCAGTTTGACGCATCTGGAAACGAACAGTTCCTTGAATTAGCTAGGAACAACACTCTAGAAAAAATGGCCCCTCACGTCACCCACTTTGGCGTACATGATCATGGGTTTAATAATGTTTCCACTTACGGAAATCTTTTACGGCAACTTCTCGCCGGGCAATTTGAAGGAACAGGCTGGGAAACTGATTTTTATCGGTTAGCACTCAAATTATCAGGAGCATCTCAGGCTAGGCGCTGGACAAACATTAAGGGTGGAGGTGGTTTCATCTATTCCTTCAACGGCCCACATTCACTCTTCGTGGATACGATACGCTCGTGCAGGTCTCTTGCTGTCAGTTATCTTCTGGGCCATAAATATATGGACGAAGGCGATAAGGAAATATCATTAATTGGAAGACTCCTCAATCATGCCATCTCAACTGCCGAGCACTCAGTCTATTACGGTGAAGGTCGAGACCAATATGATACAGAAGCTGGCAGAACTACTCACGAAGCTATTTTTAATACCAATGATGGACAATTCCGTTGCCCTAATTCACAGCAAGGATTTTCTGGGTTCACGACCTGGACTAGGGGTTTAGCTTGGGCTATCACAGGATTTGCAGAAGAACTGGAATTTCTTGAACTGCTCAGCGATAAAGAAATCGAACCTTTCGGAGAACGTAAGACAATTCAATCGACATTCCTGAAAGCTGCTCACGCTACGAGCTCCTTCTATATTAATAATACTCCGACAGATGGGATCCCTTACTGGGACACTGGAGCTCCAGGACTAAACAAGATGCCCGCCGATTATCTTGAAAAGAAATCTAACCCATACAATGACTACGAACCGGTGGACAGTTCCGCCGCCGCGATTGCAGCTCAGGGTCTTATCAGGCTCGGACAGTTCTTAGGAGAGGAAGGTGACCAATACACAAAAGCAGGCATTACAATCGCCAATTCACTATTTAGCGAACCTTACCTCAGCACGGATCCAAACCATCATGGGCTCATCCTCCATTCCATATATCACAGACCCAATGGCTGGGACTATGTTCCTGACGGCAGTAAAATTCCTAACGGAGAATCTTCAATGTGGGGAGACTATCATGCGAGGGAACTTGCCTTGTACATAGGAAAGCTTTCTCAGGGCGAGAACTATCACTTCTTCGATTGTGCTCCAAGAGATTAATCTACCCCAGTATATGCCCAAGAAAATCTCAGAGATTGCCATTCACACGATCACAAATAAGCCTTGGAGCACTGAACAGTGCATTAAAGAATATTCAGCTGCCGGGATCGGGGGAATCACTTTCTGGCGTTATAGCTTTGAAGGGAGGGACCCCAAGAACGTGGGCAGACAGGCAAGAGAATCCGGGCTCAAAGTCGTTTCCGTGGCGAGGGGTGGATTCTTCACAGGTCAAACTCAAGGAGAGAGGCAAAACTCCATCGATGACAACAAAAGGGCCATTGATGAAAGTCACGAAGTCGGATCCCCATCACTGGTACTGGTCTGTGGCTCGACTCCAGGGCAGGAACTCAGAGAATCTAGGCAACAGATACAAGACGGAATAGAAAAGTGCCTCGACCATGCCGCAGCCGCAGGAGTAATTCTAGCAATAGAACCACTTCACCCTTTATATGCAGCGGATCGTTCTGCCATTAATAGCATGGAACAGGCTAATCAGATATGTGAAAATCTCAACGACCACCCAAGTATCGGCATTGCCGTTGACGTTTACCACACCTGGTGGGACGAGCACCTAAAGAATCAAATCGAACGAAGCGCAAGGAATGGAAACCTTACCGCTTTTCATGTCTGTGACTGGCTCAGCCCAATGCAGGACACTCTCAATGACAGAGGACTGATGGGAGAAGGATGCATTAACGTTAATGAGATCAGTGAATGCATCGACTCGACAGGATTCGGAGGTTTCCATGAAGTCGAAATATTTTCAAATCGATGGTGGGATTCTGATCAATCTGAATACCTAAAGAAAATCGTGAACTACTTTGAAACAAACTAACTCAAATGGAAACTAGACGAATTGGCATCATCCTTAACGGAGTCACTGGGAGAATGGGAACGAACCAGCATTTAGACCGTTCAATTTGCGCAATCATTCGCGAGGGAGGAATCAAGGTCAATGAGGACCTGACTCTCATGCCCGATCCAATACTGACAGGAAGAAACAATGACAAGTTGGCCGCTCTGGCAAAAAAATACGGCGAAAAAACTATCGGCAAAGAGTTTCCATATACGACGGACCTGCAAGGCGCACTTGACGGTAATTTCGGTAAATATGATGTATTCTTTGACTCATCAGGAACCCTTCAAAGAGGTGGATTTATTGAAATGGCAACGAGTGCCGGCAAAGCAATTTACTGCGAGAAACCAACAGCTACTTCTGTAAAAGAAGCACTTCGTATCGCAAAATTAGTTGAAGAATCGAACCTCAAAAATGGCGTAGTTCAGGACAAACTATGGCTCCCAGGATTACGCAAAGTGAAGCAACTCAAGGAAGAGGGTTTCTTTGGAAAAATTCTTAGTGTTAGAGGAGAATTTGGTTACTGGGTCTTTACCGGCATGGATCCAGAGAAACAAGCACAAAGACCTAGCTGGAACTATCGCAAAGAGGACGGAGGCGGAATCATGATCGATATGTTCTGTCACTGGCAATACGTGATCTCGAACCTCTTTGGCCCAATCAAAAGACTAGTCACCTATGGCTCCACTGACATTAGTGAAAGACGAGACGAGAATCAAAGCATCTACCCAAGCACAGCCGATGATTCAGCTTATGCAATATTTGAATTGGAAGACGGAACCATTTGTCAGTTTAACAGTTCATGGTGCGTAAGGGTACGGAGAGACGACCTACTCACTATTGAAATAAATGGAACAAAAGGATCTGCCGTGGCCGGGCTCAGGGAAGTTCGGATCCAGTCCGATGAGAATACTCCTAAACCGGTCTGGAATCCAGATGTGGAACAACCGATCGACTTCTATGAAAACTGGTCCCTCGTGCCTAACACTATTGATTACGACAATGCGTTTAAGATCCAATGGGAAGAGTTCCTCCGGCATGTGGCCATTGATACTCCATGGCATTATACTCTACGAGAAGGAGCAAGAGGAGTTCAACTCGCTGAACTTGGCATGAAGAGTTGGAAAGAGAAGCGCTGGATCGAAGTGGACCATAATTTAGAATAAAATGGCTCCAAAACTTGTCGTGTTCGACCTAGATTTTACACTCTG
>JAAZZC010000228.1 GCA_014239335.1 Verrucomicrobiales bacterium | reverse complement strand
TCCTCCGCTGGTTCCTCCGCTGGTTCCTCCGCTGGTTCCTCCGCTGGTTCCTTCGCTGGTTCCTTCGCTGGTTCCTCCGCTGGTTCCTCCGCTGGTTCTTTAGCTGGCTTAGCTGACACTTCAGTAGCATCAACCTTCTCCATGGTTACACGCCTCGTTGGCTTTTTGCAAAATTTCTTACTCCAACCAACAGTGCTTGGAATATAATAAATCGCCAAAAGAGGATGGCTAAAATAAAATATATCTTCACCAACACGAGGAGCATCACCTAAAAATGTAACAGACTTAAGCTCAGGGCAGCGGATAAAAGCGGCAGTTTCAATCTCAGTCACGCCCTCCGAAATAACGACATCAGTTAAATTCTTACAATCTGAAAACGCTTGAAGCCTAATATTAACCACGGTCGGAGGTATAAGTACGCTTGTAAGCCCATCACAAAGATAAAATGCCCTGTTACCAATAATCGTTACTGGCATTCCGTCAATTTCCTCAGGAATGATGATCCCACCGTTCCCTTCAGATTTAGCTTTCGCAAAAAAATCTTTATTATAACCAGTTATAACAATCTGGCCTCCTTGGGCCAAATATTTAAAAGCACTTGGAGATGCCTCCTCTTCTGCAACTTTCGGTAATTTGGGTTGTAAAGTGGTCTGACCATCATTACTAGGTTCGTCAGAACCATTGTTCTGATTGTTTTTGGAACAACCTACAAAAAAAAGTAAGAGGGCTAGAAGGAGTGAGGTTTTCATAACAGAGAAAGTTATTGTTACAATAAAATACCTCAAATATGTCTAGAGTCTAATTCTCTATACAATTTAAATTCATGTATTCTAATGAAATTATTACTAAATAATTTATACAAAGAACCATAAAAACCCTTTTTCTCTATTTGGTATTTATCTCAATCAAAAAATATTCAGAACCTCTACCTTTCCGATCAAAGCTAACTGCAACGGAATCTCCCCAATTAAATCCACGGGAAATTGTCTTCGGCTCACTAACGTCAATCCAGTTAATAAGATCATTAGAAGCTTTAATACTAACTTCAGGAATAGGTAGTTCGGGCACATACTCCAACCCATCAAAGAGCAATACATTTTTGACGGGATCAAAGGCTCCAACAAGAATGTTACCTCCGAACCTCTGCGCCGTGACAGTGAAATCGTCCACAAACTTATAATTCCCGATCTCAATAAAATCGTACTGAAACCATTCAAAAATTCCTTCAACCCCAAAGACCAATTGATGTCTAGTCCTCGGGGGATTAGGCAACCATGGCGGAGCATCTCCTGGAAAAGTCTTCTTGGAAATATAATTAGCTCTCCTCCAATCAAATTCACGGAAGATGCGAACGGATATATCGACCTTTCCGTCCTTGATTGTGGTTCTAACTACCCTAGCGCTCAGATCAGAATCGCCGGCCCTCAGATCGGCCCCCATTAATAGAATCAAGACACACAATACCGGATTCATCAATTTGATCCTCGTTACAAAATTTCTATCCATAATTAATTGCAGTCTCTTTGGCAATCTACAGAGCCGCAAATTAATAAACTCTCAATAAATGAAACTTCATTAGATATAACAAAAAAAAATTAGTATCCATGAGCATAATTTTGTTATAATAATGATTCTTAACTGAGAACAATCACGAAAACCATGAGAACAATCACGAATAAAATCTTATCCCTATCAATCACACTCTTCGCCTTACTAGTGACAGGATGCATCGACGTCAAACAAGACATCTGGATTAATGAGGACGGGAGCGGTAAGCTGGTTTTTGACGTTGGCCTATCCAAACAATTTAAAGCAATGATGGATCTCGAGAAAGGATTCGGAGGCCTCGGTGAACTTGAAGGCCTTGAAGAAGGCGGTGACAAAGGAAAAGACGCCGAACCGGAAGACCAAGAATCGATTCCATTTTCCCAAGCACCAGAAGACGTTATCAAGGAATTAAAAAAATCAAAGCATGTGACAAGTGCTGAATTTAAGGAAGTCAGCGACGGTAAGTACGAAAGAACCATCTACACCATTACATTATCAGACATTACAAAGATTAAAGAAGTCATGAAGTCATCTTCTCTCGGATCAGGGATCGAAGAATTAGGAGGAGAAGAAGGCCTTTCAGAAAATAATGACTTTACCCTTAAAAAAACAGAGTCCGGAACGTTCGAATTGAATGCTTTAATGGAAGGGAACAAGGAAGAAGACGCCGACCCCACCGAAGCCGCATTCGCAGCAACCATGATGAAGGAAATGTTCGGAGATGCGGGAATGACCATTCGTGTTCATGCGCCTGCCGTGAGCCATAATGGTAAAGAACAAGACGGCGCCATTGTGTGGACGGTCCTTCTTGCTGATTTAGCAGCAGGAAAGAGCCTCGAAGCTAAGGGAGAATTTAAAGGAGGAGAATCCTCCAAGACAGAAGCGCCGTCTGAGCCTATTCCTACGTTACCTGAGCCTGAAAATAATGCTACCGAAGTCACATCCATTGAAGAAGCCCCAGTCGCGTCGGTCCAAAGCTCCAATAACAACCTATTAGTCGTTAGCATCTTCGCACTCGCGGCAGTGCTGCTCCTAGGAATTATCGTTGTATCTCGCAAAAAGAATTAAAGAATAATCTCTTTAAAGTCATCGTTGAAATAAACTTCAGGACGATCCTTTGTTCCTGTCAGGATCAACTGTTTGATAGGCAACGCCAATTACTATTATAATTAAACCAATGATAATTAATTCACTATTGGTTTTCATTACTCCTGTAAACAATAAGAATGCGCCTACCGCGTAAAGAGAACCCAGAACGGCCCAGTAGGTCCCTTTATTGGTTTTTGAATTATTATTACCTGATTTCTTTACCAAACCTTTTTTTAATGAAACATCATTGCCTTTGGAATCAGCATAATGATAAAAAGGAACACCAATTCCAATAAGGACAAGACCAATAAGGCCAACTTCACCTCCCACAAAACACCCTATCAGAGTGAAGGCTATGCCAATTTTAATGAAACATCCAGACAAGCATCCTGCACCGATACTCAAGCATCTTGCACCGAAATCCTTTCTTGTCGGTAGTTTTTCTTTCAAAATGGCAAGAGCCTCCCTCGATTGTGTAGAGATCAAAGGCTCATCGGAATGGACTGCCTGACTCTCGACCGATTCTTCTGCCACATCATCATGAGAATCATTAACAATCTCCAAATCCACATCTTTTTCAATTTGTAGATCAGCCATCCTCTCATTTTCATTAAGAATAACTATCCCTGCTCCTCGCGGAACCAATGGTTTTTCAGGAGGAAGGGGCGGGTCCGGAAATTTCTCCAGATTTCCCCTCGGAGCCTGTTCCTGAAATCCTTTAACTAGGTCTACATGATCCGCGCTATTTTCAGGAGCAGTTCTCTCATCTGATTTTAATTCATTAGCATGAAAAGAATCCGAACCCTCTATCGGACCATTGTTCCCAAAAACAATGCGCCGGTAAAGGGAATCATAGTCAAGGACATGAGCCTTTGAGGTAAAGACATTACCACTCTCAAGAGATTCAGCATGTTCCTCGTCCTCAACAGTAAATAATAAAGAACATTCAACGTCTAACCCATCAACGTTACAGATGACGGTATGGCCCTCGTCATATCTAGAATCTTTCTGATTCCCAAAGCTCCGGGAACGAGAAATAAAACGAAAATTTAACGAAAATTCTTCACTACCACATTCATCGAGGAAGGTCTCCACCTCAACATCCGTGAGCCGCTTTTCGTTGGCTCGTTCCAGAAATTTTAATAGGTCTTTTCTCTTCAAAAATAAAACAATTATTTAAATTAATCGGCAGTCTCATGCATGCACTGCCGCTACTTATGTCACCTCTTATGTCTTATAAAAAAACAATTAACCCTTGGGTGTTGATTTCTGGGCAGCATACCCAATTCCAATTAAAATCAGCCCAAAAAACATTGCTCCCCCGCCCCCATCGGCAGTACAACCTCCAAGCATAATAAGACCACCCACAACATAAAAGGTAGCAGATACTTTTTCCATACAACCCTTTGAGCAACCCGTTGATTGGGCGCTCTCTTGATCGACTTGATATGTTTCATCATCATCATCTTCCCACAATTGTGATTCTCCCTCCGTATACACATAACGACTTTCTGAGGGACTTGGAACTGAAAGCTGAACAGGGTCAGAAACTGATTGCTCTGGCTCAGGATCCAACATTTCTTGAGTAGCCGTTATTTCCTGGCCCTCTTCATTGCCCGGATTCCAACCCCAAACCTCTCCAGTCTCATCAGCACTTTGCTGGGTCTCTTCAGTTACCAATTCAGGCACCTCAGGTTCAGAGTCAGGAGCCGAAATTTTCTTATCGGGAACGACACTCTCCTCTTTCAGAACTGACGTCGTTTCTTCTATGGAGGGTATGCCCGTTTCCGCTATCGGAGGTGGAATCACCTCTTCCTCTTCAGGTAACTCCTCTTCGGCACCTAACTTTCCAAAGATTGCACGCTGATAAAGGGAATCATAATCAATGAACCGAACGTTCGCCTCAAATTTCTGGGAAGGGTCAAAGGCCTCAACCAAATCATTATCTTCCGGCGCAAATAATAAAGCTATTCCAATGCCCCAGTTTTCAGCATTACAAAGAACCTTGTAGCCTTCGTTGTAATTCGTATCCTTCTGAGACCCAAAGGACCTTTCAGAAGATACAAAACTCAGAACCAAATGAAAAACAGCATCCTGATAAGGTTCAAATAATGCCTCCACTTCAGAAGTGAGGAGCCTCTTTTCGGTCAGCTCCTTCAGAGCCCCCATAAGTTCACTCTTTTTTTTCATAACTAATAACTAACATTTTAATAACTTTTTTCACAAGAATCGATCCTATTTTCTTTTATCAGTGATCCTAAGACTTATTCCAACTACCAATAAAATAATACCTATTAGAAATGAAACAGCACCCTTCCCATCAGGCAACAATTCCGAACATCCATCCAGACAAAAAATAATCCCCCCACCCATTAAAATAGGAGCAATCGCATTCTTAAATTGCTTTTCCTTAATGTCCTCTTGCGCGGAACGCTCAGCTAGCCAATCGCGCCTTTGGCCAGCACGATTAGAAGCTGTTGATCGAGAAAAAGAAAGCTCTCTTTTGTTCTTCTTTAAAAAGGAAAGCTTCCTTTTTTTCTTCTTGGACCTTAATGAAGAGCCCCGTGCCCGTTTCTGAACTTCTTTAGAAGCACTATCAGATCGTTGAGGCGCCTCAATTTCAGGCTCGCTCGGCCCCTGA
>JAAZZC010000133.1 GCA_014239335.1 Verrucomicrobiales bacterium | reverse complement strand
TTGACTCAAATAAAAGAAATGAATCCTGTTCGAGGATGGTTATCATCAAATGAGCCAATGCTATATTTCGGTCTAGGTGAGCACGATGCAATTGACCTGTTAGTCGTCGAATGGCGAAATGGAACCTCTCAAACTTTTAACAACATTAAAGCTAATCAGCTAATTGTCATTAAACAGACCAGTGGCACCCAACCCAAAAATACAATAACAAAAACTAAAGAACCCAGCATCTACGCAAAGTCGAAAGAAATCAATTCAATCATACATTCAGAATCATCTTTCGATGATTTTAAAATTCAACCTCTACTGCCAAATAAGCAGTCGACCCGTGGCCCAACGATAAACTGGGCTGACTTTGACGGTGACAATGATTCAGATCTTTTTATTGGTGGGTCAGCAAAAAATCCCGGAAGATTATTCCGCAATGACAATGGCAAGCTCAATGAAATTATTTCTAAAAGCTTAAACGCCTCAAAGGGTAGCGAGGACGTCAATTCACTCTGGTTCGATGCTGATTCTGACAATGACCTGGACCTTGTCGTCATTTCCGGATCGAATGAGTTCCCGACCAACGACAAGCGCTACAATGATCGTCTCTATTTGAATGATGGTACCGGCACTTTATCCATCTCCACGTCATTCCCTACCCCTCCAATATCATCTAATGCCGTATGCACTATCGATATCAACAAGGACAGCCATCCTGACCTTATAATTGCTGGAGCAGCAAAAGTCGGCCAATATCCTGAAGCATATACATCATACAGCATGATTAATTCTGGAACTGGCAAATTCACATTAGAACCCTTAACTGCAATGGCCGATGCAGGATTAATCAACGATCTTATAACAGCTGACATCGATAATGATGGATCCGTTGAAATTATTGCCGCATGCGAATGGGGGCCGGTCAGAATATACAGAAACAACAACGGAACCATTGAGGAACAGACCTCAGAATGGGGACTATCACATCATACTGGGTGGTGGAATTCCCTTTCAGCTGCTGATCTAGACAATGATGGCGACATTGACCTTGTAGCTACAAATTACGGCCTAAACACCAAATACAAAGCCAATAAAACTAAACCCGAGCTTCTTTATTATTCAGACTTTGATCAATCAGGTGAAAATAATATCGTTGAAGCCAAGTACGAAGGTGATGCCATTGTTCCCAGAAGGGGCTTTAGTTGCTCACAACTAGCAATGCCTTTCCTCAAAGACAAACTAAAGACTTTTCACAATTTCGCATCAAGTAATCTCGAAACGATCTATTCACCATCCAAATTGGCAAAATCAAAAAAATATGAAGTCAACACACTAGAACATACTGTACTCATGAACGAGGAAAATCGCTTCAAAGTAATCAACCTGCCAAGAGAATCACAAATTGCACCATCCTTTGGAACTGAACTCGTTGACATAAATGATGACGGTATCCTAGACATTATAATGGCACACAACTTTTTCTCACCTCAACGAGAAACGGGAAGAATGGACGGTGGCCTTAGTCTTGTCCTTAAAGGAAATGGTGATGGCACATTCACGCCATTACCACATTACGTTTCAGGGATTTCGATTAGCGGTGACACTCGAAAAGTCTCTGCCATTGATTTGGATGGTAACGGAATTAAAGAAATTGCTTTTGCCCAAAATGATGGGCCGATGATAATCTATTCCAAAAACGCTAAATGAATGCAGCAATGAATCGAATCATCTTACCATTTCCCCTCATCGTTACCCTAACTCTCTGCTCAATTTGCCAATCAGGGGCAAATACATCTAAATTACCTAAGAGAGAAACCAGCAAAGGGACACTCTTTCAAAAATTAGAACCTGCTGATACTGGAATAAATATTGTATTACCAATCAATAAAAAACACCCCTTAAAAAGAATGTACGTGAGCGCATTTGCATGTGGCGGGGTTTCCTCAGGAGACGTTGACGGCGATGGACTTGTGGATCTTTTTATAGCAAATGGCCCAGGAAAGAACCGACTCTACATCAACAGAGGTAATCTCAAGTTCGATGACAGCACAGAAACTGCAAATTTGGGCGGAGGAGATGCATGGACAGGCGGCGCTCCCCTAGTCGACATCGATGGCGACGGTGATCTGGACCTGTATGCCTGCAATTATGGAACACCTAACCAGTTATTTATTAATAACGGTAAAGGAATTTTTGAGGAGAACGCTAGACAATTTGGTCTTGATATAAACGGAGCAATTCTAATGGCCGCCTTCGCTGATTACGATCAGGACGGAGACTTGGATGCTTACCTCCTAGGCCATAGACATTATCGGAATGGAGGAAGGCCACCAAAACCTCCAACCGTATTTAAAAATGGAACTTATGAAGTTTTACCCAATTACAGTAAGTATTTTCAGGTCAATTTAAATTCAAGAGCAGGATTCAAGCTGGATGCAGCTGGAGCAAGGGACTTTCTTTTACGAAATGATAACGGCAAATTCGTTGATGTCACTGAAGAGGTCGGAATCAACTCCAAACCGTGGCAAGGCAATTCAGTCACTTGGTGGGATTTTAATTCGGATGGATTACAAGACATTTACATAGCTAATGATTTTGAAGGTCCTGATTTTCTATACAGAAACAATGGTAACGGTACATTCACGGACGTTACGACTTTGCAGATGCCTCACGTTCCTTGGTTCAGCATGGGAGCAGATGCGGCAGACATAAACAATGATGGACATCTGGATCTGCTCGTCGTCGACATGGCAGGCACAACTCACTATAAGTCAAAGACTTCCATGGGAACAATGGGATCTAACCAGCAATTCATGCTCACAGCTAACCCTCCTCAGTACATGAGAAACTGTATGTTTATTAATGCAGGAACAGCTAACCGTTTTTTAGACACCGCTTACATGTCAAATCTTGCAAGCTCAGATTGGTCATGGTCAGTCAAACTCAGCGACTTTAATGAAGATGGGTGGACAGACGCATTCATTACGAATGGCATTGCTAGAAACTTTAACGATTCAGACAATCCAATCGACAAGGAAACACTCGTTAATAAATCAGAATGGTCACTCTATGAAAAATTACCATCAAGACCCGAGAATAACCTCTGCTTCAAAAATAACGGTGACCTGACCTTTAAAGACACTAGCAAAGAATGGGGACTGGACGAACTGTCCATGGCTTACGGCGCCATCAGAGCCGACCTAGATTTAGACGGCGACCTTGACCTCGTTGTGACGAACTTAGAGAAGCCTGTTTCTGTCTTTAAAAATCAAGCAACAGGGAACAGATTAACTGTCCGTCTCACTTCAACAACAGCTAACACAAAAGCCATAGGAGCAAGGATAGAAATTAAAACTTCACTAGGAATAATTGTTCGTGAAAATCATCCAGTAAGAGGATTTTCATCATGCGACGACTCACTGATTCATTTTGGTTTGGGCAAAGACCTAAACGTCAGTGAAATGAAAATTGTCTGGCCCGATGGAAGCTCTGAAATAAAGAGAGATCTCGCGGCTAATCATCATTATGAATTCACTCAAACTCAGAAAACAGAATCTAAAATTGCAGCAAAAAAAGAAGAAAAACACTCACTTTTCACCAAATCCTCACACTTCAGAGACATCGGCCAGCACTGGGAGCAACCCTTCCCAGATTTCAAACACCAGCCCCTCCTTCCGAATAAACTTTCTCAATACGGACCAGGTATAGCCCGTGGTGATATCGATAATGATGGCGATGATGACTTCTACCTTGGCGGATCCACAGGTTCCGTTGGCAGAATACTTTTAAATCTTGGTGATGGACGATTTCAGGAAAGAGCGTTCAGAGAAGGTATCCTCGAGGCCGGTTCCGAGGATCTAGGAGCTCTATTCTTTGAAGCTAATGGTGACGACAAATTGGATCTCTTCATTGTAAGCGGTAGCGTCGAAGCTCCACCCAATCATCAAAGATATAAAGACAGATTATTTTTAGGAAAGGGAAACGGAGAATTCATAAAAGCTAATGAGAAATCATTACCCAAAAACTTTGACAGTGGAAGTTCCGTAAGTGCAGCAGACTTTGACAAAGATGGAGACTTGGATCTTTTCATTGGCGGACGAGCTGTTCCGGGAGCATATCCCCTAACACCAAACTCACGCCTCCTCAGTAATGACGGTTCAGGTAACTTTAATGATGTGACTGAAAAGTCTGCCATTTCGCTAAAGTCAATAGGCATGGTCACTTCTGCTATTTGGACCGACATTGATAATGACACATGGCCAGATCTGATTGTAGCCAACGAATGGGGTCCAGTTAAACTTTTCCATAACGTCAAAGGTACTTTAAAGCCAAAATCACTAGGCACCGACAAACTCACCGGATGGTGGAATGGACTCGCGGCTGGTGACATCGATAATGATGGAGATTTAGACATAATAGCTACCAATTTTGGCTTTAATACTAAATATAAAGCTACAATTGCAGCCCCGGAACTCCTCTTTTATGGAGACTTTGACAGTGACGGTGACAAAGAGCTACTCGAGGCCGGATTTGAAAATGGTGAATGCTTACCACATAGAGGCTTCAGCTGTTCTAGCGGGGCCATGCCTTTCCTCAAGGACAAACTGAAAACATTTCACAATTTCGCAACGGCATCCCTACAAGAACTTTACACAGAAAACAAAATAAATGACTCTTTGCAATTAGAGGCCAACACACTAGCGACTGGAATTTTTATTAACACATCATCAAAAGGGAATCCTAAATTTTCATTCAAACCTTTGCCCTTATTAGCTCAGGCATCACCCTCATTCGGAATCACAATCGCAGACATGAATTTTGACTCCAACCTCGATATCTTTTTGGCTCAAAACTTTTTCAACCCTCAAATAGAAACCCGCCCAATGGATAATGCATTAAGCATATTATTGACGGGCGATGGGAAAGGAAACTTTGAAGCAATGAGCTCAGAATCAAGCGGCATTGTTTTACCTGGAGACAGCAAAGGAACTTCTTGGGGAGATCTTGATAGTGATGGGCATCCTGAACTCGTCGTTACAACAAATGATGGCCCTATAAATTCATTTTCCTACAACTCAAAGTCTAGTGAAATTCCATTAGTAGAAATCAAACTAAAGGGTCGCAAAAACAACCCCTCAGCCGTTGGGGCAATTGTTAGAATTCAAATAAATCAAAACACACAATTAACACGGACCATCTCTGCTGGCTCTGGATACTTATCCCAGGAGCCCTATTCGATGCTATTTCCAGCTAATATTAGAGGCAAAAAGGCCACCATAACGTGGCCTGATGGAAATGTCACATCTACCTCAATCCCAACGAGTAATAACAAGCTAGTCATCTTACGTTAAAGGTTGTTAATGTTACATTAATACTATTTGCTGGACTAGGCCATCATTTTTGGCCAATTTGGCAAGATGAAGATCTCCTTATTCTGTCGCATAGTCGCGGCTATAACTGCCATATTAATAACATTCCCAGCTCAGCTGACTGCGGATGTTCTCGTTGATATCGACGTCACTTCGAGTGAAGTCGGTGAACTCCCATCCATAACTAATGATGGTACACTCGGAGGCACGTTCGATGCCGAAGTGGACACACCAAGCGTTACCGAAGTGGATGGAGTCAAAGCAATAACCCTAGATGGAACTAACGATTGGTACGTTGGACCAGCTGCAACTCCACTCGCTGGAAATGCTGACAGGTCACTAGAAGCGTGGGTAAACAATCCAGACATTGTTGCAGAGGAAACGATCGTCGCATGGGGACGAAGAGGAGGAGCAGATGGAACGAACTGGTCAATGCTTTATGGAAACCACAACACCTGGGGAGCCTTAGGTGGATGGGGAGGATCAGCTGACATGCCTTTCGTACCAGGAGGTGGAGCACCGGCAGCTGGTGAATGGCATCACTTGGCCCTTATTTATGATAGTGCCAGTAACACGCGTTCAATTTATGTCGATGGAGCACTATCAAATTCTGAGAACGACGGGAACCCTTTAAATACACATCCTGTAGATAACACTGATGCTCCATTACCTATCGTTATAGGAAACCAGAATGAGCCTAATGGAACACGCACTGATAACCTCAGCGGTTCACTCAGTATTGCCAAGCTCAAGATACACGACACGGCATTATCTGCCGAAGATGTACTAGGAAGTTATGACGCTGACCGAGCAGCATTTGGATTAGGAGGTCCAAAAGTTGCTTCATTTTCAGCTTC
>JAAZZC010000171.1 GCA_014239335.1 Verrucomicrobiales bacterium | reverse complement strand
TGAACAGGAACTTTACAGCTCGAGATTATCTACTCTACAGGATGCTAGCACTGAAGCCCACATGAACGTGAGGCGAGCGAACAGAGCAATTGAAGAAGTGGAAGAAAAAATAAGATTAGTTAAAAAATGGTCAAGGGATTACGACAGCATTGTAGAACCTTTGGCCCGAAGACTAGACACATTGCAGGACCTAGTGGCAACAAAATATCCAAAAGCTATCAATTATCTTGTCCGAACTATTGAAACCTTAGAATCGTATGCCCAAGCCTCTCTTCAAAGTAACGATCCTTCGGAAAGACCTAAATCTGAAACGAAAAATGAATCATAAGGACGACTCCTGTCACATAAAATAATGTCAGTAAAATCAACCAGAGGAACAATCAACAAAGCGGTTCGAGATTTGAATGTCAGTTGGCAACAATGCAAAAATTATTGGGCTGATGTTAAAAGTAAGGAATTTGAAGAAAAGTATATTGCACCATTGCCGGATGCAGTAACCGCAACATCAAGTATCATAGACGAAATCGATAAAATTCTTACTAAAATTAAACGCGATTGTGAGTAATAAACCCTCAGGAATTAATACAACGCTAGAAATAATCCGTCGGTTCAGTTCAACGGTCATCGATTGTGCTGAAAGAGAAAATTTAATTGAAAGCAATTACCGACTCAGAACAGCAAGAGCAAAACGTGAATACGAAGAAGGACTGTCTGATCTTGATGCATTGAATCAGGGGAACTTAGCCGAGGCCCAGTCCATTCTTCACAATCACACAGAGCGAGCTAAGGATCTTTATAATAAAAGAGAATCACGAATCGAAGAGGCTCACTCAAATGCTTTAAACAAATCTAGTGACACTCTAGAAACGGAAAGAGGTAGAAAGATTTCTGAAGTTCAGGCAAAGACCCTTAAGGCAAAAAGGAAAAATGAAAATGAATTATCTGAAGCAAAGAAAATACAGGTCGAAATTGATAATGTTTTAGCGAAGCATGTACTTGAATTCAAATATTTGAAGAAAAGGATCCTCTCCTCATTCAGGGGATTCCCTCTCCTCTCCAGAAAACTTAAAAAACAAATACCTAGTCAAGGTGATAGTCCCAAAAATGAGGGTTCAAACCTCCCAAAGATCTGTAAAGACATTGAAAAAACAATAAATTCCACAAGTGAGGACCTCAGCGATTTTGATTCAAACCTAATCCCCAAAATATTTCGATTTGTTCCACTGCAATGGCTTGCACCTATCACAACTATAGGAATTGCCGTTCTTGGTTATTACATTTTCGAATGGGGAGGAAAAAAAGAATATTTACTCAGTTACGCAATCGTCACTCTTTGCCTTACGATCCTCTGGATTATCAAGTCAAGGTCATCAAGCCTAGCAACAATTTCAGCAGAAAAGATTTCAAAACAACTTATACACATCCGCTCTTCAATTATTCAGTGTGATGAGAACCGAGATTCATGGATAAAAGATACAAAAAATGCAATCGAAGATGAGCTAGAAAAATACGTCGCGAGCCTCAACGACAACCTTGGAAGTGCAATCGAAAATGCTGAAGAAATTGGCATGGGAAAACCCAAGAAGCTCCAAAAACAACTCCAAAAAGTTAAAGAAAAGAATTCATCTTCTCATTCTCTAAATCTAGAAAAGATCAAGAAAATAAATAATGACTCCATTGCATCAGCAATTAGTAATTTCGAATCAGAAAAGGAGGATCTTGTTAAAGTCAGGGACAATGAAATAGAAGAGGCTAAAATCGAACACAAAAACAAATGGGACGAATTGGTATCAGAATGGGGAAACGAAACTGACACAATTTCTAAATGGCTATGCGAAGAAAAAACCACTACTAGTCAACTATTTCCTGTATGGGAAAAGGCCTGGCTTAATTCCTGGACTCCCCCAGAAACTTTTCCACATTGTGCAACATTTGGTTCGCTAGAATTAGATCCTGACCTGTTCGGTGAAGGACCCCCTAAGAGCCCAAACCTTAAATTACCTGAACCTGACTCTTTAAAAATTCCATTAAACATCAAGCTCCCTCACTCCGGTTCCATTCTATTCGAAACGGAATCATTGGGAGACAGTAAAATAGTAGACTCAATCAATAATATTATACTAAGGTTATTATCTGTTGCTCCTGCGGGAAAATTAAGCTTCAGCATCTTCGACCCTGTTGGGCTAGGCCAGAATTTTGCAGGAATTACTCACTTGGCTGATTATGAAGACAGCATCATTAATAAGCGGATCTGGACCCAGCGAGAACAAATAGAAACTCGCATAATAGAACTGAATGAGCATATGGAGAAAGTCATTCAGATGTATCTTCGAAATGAATACGAAACGATCACTGATTATAATGAAAAAGCAGGCAACATTGCAGAAAAATATCATTTCCTAGTTGTCGCTGATTTTCCAACTAATTTCTCTGAAGCTGCAGCACGCGGATTGATGAGCATCTCGGCAAACGGAGCAAGATGTGGAATATACACTCTAATCCATTGGGACAAACGACAAGCATTACCTGAAGCGCTAGATATAGATGATTTAAAGAAATCCAACATCCTCATCAAACAAGACAAGGCGGGCAATCTTGCATTAATCAACGGATTGGAAAAGGGAACATCCCTGCATTTGGAATCTCCTCCATACAGCAATGACGCCATTGATTTTGTCCAACGGATCGGAGACAAAAGCAGTGACTCGAACCGCATCGAAGTTCCCTTCAGACATATTATCCCAGACGATGGCGAACATTGGTCAGGAGACACCTCCGATGAGCTTAAAATCCCAATTGGCAGGACTGGAGCCACTAAACTCCAATACTTGAGCATTGGCAAAGGAACAAAACAACACGCTCTTCTTGCCGGCAAAACTGGGTCAGGAAAATCGACCCTGTTCCACGTAATGATTACTAACCTTGCGCTTCACTTCAGTCCTGATCAGGTTGAATTCTATTTAGTGGACTTTAAAAAAGGTGTTGAATTCAAAAGTTATGGAGCTAAAAAACTTCCCCATGCTAAAGTTGTAGCGATAGAAAGTGACCGAGAATTTGGATTAAGCGTTCTTCAAAAATTAGACCAAGAACTAAAGGAGCGAGGAGAACTTTTCCGAGAAATCGGGGCTCAGGACATCGCGGGCTACAAAAGGTCTAGCGGCGAATCAATGCCTAGGACTCTGTTATTGATAGATGAATTTCAGGAGTTCTTTGTCGAGGATGATAAGATCGCACAGCAGGCTTCCGTGCTCCTAGATCGTATAGTTCGACAAGGCCGGGCTTTTGGCATTCATGTTGTGCTAGGCTCACAAACACTCGGCGGTGCCTATTCTCTTGCCAGAGCCACTCTAGGCCAAATGGTAATCCGCATTGCACTGATGTGTAACGAAGCAGACGCTTATCTCATCATGGATGAAGGAAACCCAGCTCCACGTTTATTGACACGTCCTGGAGAAGGTATTTACAATGATTCTGCTGGCGCCATCGAAGGCAATAGCCCTTTCCAAACGGTCTGGCTCTCTGAACAAGAACGAAATTCACACCTCGATCATATCAATACGTTGAATGAATCTGCAGGGAATCAGCAAGGTTCACCCATTGTATTTGAAGGCAATTCCCCTGCTGACGTAACAGAGAATAGGGAACTTACCGAATTGTTGGAACAACCAGCTCCCCCCTCTCCAATTAGTCCTAAAATATGGCTTGGAGCACCAAACGCTATAAAGGGCCCAACAGAAGTCATTTTCCACCGCCAAAGCGGTAATCATCTACTCTTAGTTGGACAACGTGATGATGCCATCATGGCAATTATGAGCATAGCGATAGTCTCTCTTTCCGCGCAATTTAACACCGATGATATCAGTTTCGTTTTTATAGAGAGCAACCCTCAAGGGTCAAGTGAAAGAAATACGATTGAAAAATACATCAAATCAATATCTTCTAAAATTGAAAGCAACTTTGATCAGGATGCTGGAGAACTTATTCAATCCATTGGGCAAGAGTTAAAAAGGCGCGAAAGCTCAACTAGCAAAAATGAACCACCTGTCTTTATCTTCATCAATGGTCTCCAGAAATTCAAAAAATTAAGATACGATGAAGAACTCGCATATTCGTTCGATGATTCATCAAAAGAGAGCCATCCTGCATTAATTTTAAATGAGATCATAACAGAAGGCCCCCCCCTAGGAATCCATCTCATCGTTGCAATTGATAGCTATAATAACATTGGCAGAACTCTTAGCCGCAAAGCATTGAGTGAATTTGAAATGAGAATACTCTTCCAAATGAGCGCTAATGATTCCGCTGCACTCATTGATTCAACTAAAGCAAGTAGTATCGGAATGCACCGCGCCCTATTCTATAGCGAGCAAGAAGGCTATCTGGAAACATTCAGGCCATATCACATGCCTAGTGATTCTTGGATTCAAGAAAAGAGCTAAAACAACGTTGTCGGATCCAATGCGGCTTTGACAACTCGCTTAATAGACATAAAATCCACTTCTAATGAGCGAAGAAGAAAGCAACAAACATCATTTTCAAGCAGAGGTTCAGCAGTTACTGGACATCGTAATCAATTCTTTATACACGGACAAAGAGATCTTCATTAGAGAACTAGTGTCAAATGCAGCTGATGCTCTCGAGAAATTACGTCATACTCAATTAACACAAAAATCCGTACTCGATCCGGAATTAGAATTAGCAATTAACATAACGACTGATGAAGAGAAAAAAACAATTACAATAGTCGATCACGGAATCGGAATGAATCGAGATGAGTTGACTCAGAATCTTGGAACCATTGCTCATTCTGGTTCAAAAAAATTCATTAATTCATTGCCAGAATCCGATCAAAAAGAAACTAGCCTCATTGGCCAATTCGGAGTGGGTTTCTACAGTGCATTCATGGTCAGTGATGATGTAAAAGTATTCACCCGCTCATGGGAAAAAGATTCCCAATGCCTATCTTGGACAAGTGATGGAAAGAGCGGTTATGAAATTCAAGAGGAGGAAGAACGGAAAAGGGGCACGAGTATTGTAATTTCTCTAACTGATGATCATGAGGAGTTTTCAAAGGAGGATAGAGTCAAGGGTATCTTGCAAAGTTACTCCAGCTTCGTTCCTTTCCCGGTTCTTCTAAATGGAGAAAGAATCAACACGGTCGAAGCCATATGGATGAAACCTAAGTCTGAAATTACAGACGAAGATTACACTGAATTCTATAAGTTCACCGCTAAGGCATTTGATGATCCACTTTATAGAATGCATTTCTCTGCAGATGCTCCGCTAATGATAAACTCTTTAGTATTTGTTCCTAAAGATAACCCGGAAAAACTTGGATTCGGCCAAGTCGAACCAGGCGTTGCTCTATATTGCAATAAAGTATTAATTGATGGAGCCCCAAAGGGGCTACTTCCTGATTGGCTTCGATTTCTAAAAGGCGTCATTGATAGCGAGGACCTACCATTAAATATCTCAAGAGAATCGATGCAGGACAGTGCCTTAATTAAAAAATTAAACAGGCTAATCACTAAAAGATTCATCAAATTCCTTGAGCGTGAATCGACTGCCGATGATGAAAATTACGGGACATTCAATAAACAGTTTCGCAATTTCATCAAAGAAGGAGTCATCACTGATCCCGACCATCGCGATAGCCTTGCAAAACTCTTGAGGTTTGAAACATCCATAGAAGAGCCTGAAAACCTAAGCAGTCTCGATCAATACATAACCAGGATGAAAGAAGGGCAAGATAAAATCTATTTCCAAATCGCACAGGACCGTGACAGCATTGAATCAGCGCCATACCTCGAAGCGTTTAAAGCCCGGGGCCTCGAAGTCCTCTTCTTATACGAGGCAATTGACGAATATCTAGTAGGACAACTCACATCTTTCGCAGAAAAAGAACTCATTTCGATTGATCGCGCGGACCTTGAATTAGAAGACATCGAAACAGAAGGCGAAAGCCTTGACGATGATTCCTCTTCTGAATTATGCGAGTGGATTAAAGAAACCTTAGGAGAAAGAATTGCCGAAGTGCGATCAAGCAAGAGACTAGTAGACAGTCCTGCCGCAGCACTTACACCTGGTGGAAACATGAGCCCGCAGATGAAACAAATGATGCAGCAAATGAATCCCGATTTCTCACAATCTCAATCAGTGGAAATTGAAATTAATCCAAGGCATGATCTCATTAAGAAACTTCAGGAAGTTCGTCAGAGCCGATCAGATCTAGCCCCCATGATTGCCGAACAAATCGTAGACAATGCTCTGCTCTCTGCTGGATTGCTTGATGAGAGCAAAAATATGGTAAATAGGGTTTACGACATAATGTTAAAATCCCTAGATTAAAAATAAAAACCACCCCCTTGCACTGTCATTAATTACAATGCAATCATTTTTAAATCTAAAAGAAAAGTCTTAGAGACCTACCGGAGTTACCGAAGTTGGAGGAGGAGGCTTAAGACTTTTGATGCTCTCAAGTTTCTTATGATCTTGATCAGCAACTTCCTTTAGTTTTTCAAGGTCCTCTCTCTCGTCCTCAAGTTTAGATTCAAGAATATTAATCCTCTCCTCAAGGCTCTCAACTTTTCCTTTAAGGATTTCAGTTGTAGTTTCTTCTGCCATAATATGCAGTTATTACTTTGCTTTTTTTAATCACCATCGATACCTGAAAAAGCAACATCAAGCATTGATTAAGAGCCAGTTATGCTCATTAATTAAAATTATTATGATTTCCACATTTCATCCAGTAAATTCTCGTAAAAAAAAGAGAATCCTTCTCTCTTACGGAGCTAGAATCCTTTATTATTCTGAATAACATGCATAAAATATGCTTAGCAATTTCTCTATTCTTGGCTTGTTCCGGCTGCGCAAAATATCAAAAGCAGTGGGAAAAAACTCAAAATGAAATCCTGCCACCTCACAACAATTTGGAAGGTTCATGGGTCGGTTCTTGGGAAAGTGGACCTAGTGGCCATGGCGGTAAATTAAAATGCATCATTAAAGAAACTGATAAAGGCCAATACGAGTTTTATTATTGGGCCACATGGGCAAAAGTTATCAGTGGAGGATTTAGAATAACATGTACGGTCAAAAAGATAGACAAGGAATGGACCTTCGAGGGAGACAAAGATCTTGGAAGTCTGGGTGGTAAATTCACCCATAGCGGAACAGCCAGTCCTAATAAATTAAAAGCCACGTACAAATCTGATCGAGGAGATCATGGGAGCTTCACTCTTTCTCGCCCGAGCAAGGACAATTAACTCATAATCCCAAAATGAGCCAACCTACTGATCTCCTCCATGGTCGTGCTTCCCGACATTACCTGTAGCATTCCTTCCTGATAGAGTGACAAGACGCCATCCTTTGCTGCCTCTTTTCGCATCTCCGTCATGGGAGTTCCTGAGGCTATCATTTCTGCTACCTTTGCATTCACGGGACACATTTCCATCAGCGCTACTCTGCCCAAATATCCGGTACCATTACACTCATCGCCGCCTGATGAAGCAAAAATAGGGTCTTCCATCGGAGTTTTAATAAGTTCATTCTTATAAAAGAATTCCTGCAATTTCCGCGAAGCCGTCACTGGGCGTTTACAATATTTACAAAGTCGTTTAACTAATCGTTGAGCCTGACTCATCGCAAGAGCATCCGCTAGCAAATACGGCTCCACTCCCATCGATATTAGACGCGAAACAGCTCTGAGCGAATCGTTCGCATGCAAAGTAGTCAAAACCAAATGACCTGTCAGGGCAGAATTAATGGCTGCCGTAGCTGTCTCTTCATCTCGTGACTCTCCAACTAATATAACGTCAGGATCGGCCCTCAACAAAGCCCGCAAACCCGTTGCAAAATTAATACCATGAAACTCATCAGTTTGAGTCTGATTTATTCCCTCTATCTCATACTCAATGGGGTCCTCTATCGTATGAATATTCATATGTTCTTCATTGATTGAGTTAATGAAAGCATAGAGCGTGGTAGTTTTACCTGAACC
>JAAZZC010000123.1 GCA_014239335.1 Verrucomicrobiales bacterium | reverse complement strand
GTTCTGGTGACGTTCCAGATACTTTCTATGCTCAACTCACTAATACTTCACAGTTAAATCCTAGTGGATTTGATGTCCTTGCAGCAGCTAATATGATTTTTTCTGGTCAACCGCCTGGCATTGGGGGTTCGGTGAATGGTGTCGAATTTGAAGATATTTTTTGGGGCGATGAAATGCTCTTATCGAATGGAGTGTCAATCCAAGGAACTGTTGCTGGAGCTATTCGAACTGCAAATACCCTAGGCTCACTGAGCGGAGACGATGCTGAGGTTCTTGCGGCAATTGCCAATTCAATAAATTTTTATAACGCCGGGACTGATGGAACCATTACATTTACTAATCTTCCTGCTGATCTTCCAGTGTCCGTGCAAATGATAACGAGTGATGCAGCAAGTTCTGTCAATAACTGGGGAGGTGTCTTTTCTTTGTCTGTCATTGATACAGTGACTCAAGAATCTGTTCAGATTTTAACATTCGATGCTGGCACAGAACCTGATAACTTTGATGCTCAATTAGTGAGCTTCAGCACTACAGTTGATAGCAATGGAACCCTTCAGGTATTTGTCGACCAGACTCGGCCAGGCCATCATGCAGGAATTTCTGCGATCGTGGTTCTTGCGGCAGGTCAGGTCTTTCCTCTTCAAATTAATTCTCTAAGAATTGATGCAGAGGATTCTAGAGTTAGCATTGAATGGGATTCAAGAGTGAATAAGGTTTATGCGATAGAAGTGTCAGAGGATCTTATGTTGTGGGAAGAGTTGGATGATAATGTAATTTCCGAAGGCGATCTCACGACCTTTACGGATACACAGATTCCGTTGAATTCTCCTAGGCGTTTTTATCGAGTTCATGAGATGGAACCTTGACTCTAGTTGGTAAGAGTTGTCATGATCTTCTTCATGAAGAACAATTTAATGCTTGGTATTCGATTTCCTTTATTGTTTATCTTCTTTTGCTCTTATTCATTATTGAGCGCTGATGAGGGGAAGGGATTCATTTCTATTTTTGATGGCAAGACTCTCAAAGGTTGGAGAAAAGCACCAGAGACTAGTTATGAGCCATGGTCAGTCAAGGATGGGGTCATCCGTGGTGAGGGAGAAGAAAACCGGCTAGTTTATTTGGTATATTCAGGAGACGAAAATCTGAAGAGCTTTGAGCTAAAGTTCCGCTATAAAATGGTCACTAAGGGAAATACCGGTGTCGAAGTGCGAACAAGAATTGATAAGACAGGGAAGCGGCCATTCGAAGGGTATCATGCTGATCTTGGTCATGTTGGAATAGGCCCGGGTGTTCTGGGGGCTTGGGACTTTCATTTTGGATCCGGCACGAGGAAGGAATTTCCATGTCAACGTGGGACGAGCTTAGTCATTGATGCTAAAGGGAACGGCAAGCATGGCAAAATAAAGGATGCTATAAAGATCACTGAAATAAAGAAACATGATTGGAATGATTGTCGCATCGTTGCCAAGGGAAATTTTTTCCAGTTATGGATCAATGATAAACTCTCATCCGAATTCACAGATAATATAAGCGAAGGTCGTTTGGAGAGCGGATTCATTGGTCTGCAGTTACACGACAGGGGAATGGTTGTGGAATTCAAAGACTTGTTTCTTAAAAAGCTATAATTTTTCAACTGGATTTATTGGTACAAAGATTCTTGTAGGTGCTTATGTTATACGAGAGAACGAAGTAACAGCCATGCCTCGGTACAAACTTGATACTGAATTCGCAGGTATTATATTCATTGAAGAGCCACCAGTAATTTCAGTTAGCCTTAACTACTGCAGATTTTAAAAACTAATACCTTCAGAGAATGAAGGCCTTGGAGGAGAAGTTTGATGCAATGGCGTGATATTTACATTATCATAAAACCATATTGTATTTAATGTTTAGTATTATTTCTCTATGAATTCGCTTCTGTTTACTGTTCT
>JAAZZC010000091.1 GCA_014239335.1 Verrucomicrobiales bacterium | reverse complement strand
CACAAGGATGCGCAGCTTCAACTCCTCGAGGACATTAGTAATCTGACAGCAGAAACGGCTGACCTTGAAACCAAAAAAGCAACTCTCAAGGAAATCTCTAGCGAACTAGAAGAAAAACAAAATGCTTTGCACTCCACCACGAAGCTCATTGAAGAAAACAACGCCAATTTAACTGATCTTAGTGAGAATCTTACACAAACTCAATCCGAGCTAGCACTAAGACAAGAAGAACTCTCACAGACCCTCACTGCTTATGATCGTCTAGAAAATGAAATAGGGGAACACAAGGATGCGCAGCTTCAACTCCTCGAGGACATTAGTAATCTGACAGCAGAAACGGCTGACCTCGAAACCAAAAAAGCAACTCTCAAGGAAATCTCTAGTGAACTAGAAGAAAAACAAAATGCTTTGCACTCCACCACGAAGCTCATTGAAGAAAACAACGCCAATTTAACTGATCTTAGCGGGAAACTTGAAGAAACAACTTCAGCTCTCTTAGAGACAAAAGAAACCGTTGCAAATTACCGCGAAGAAGAAAATCAACTCGATTCGCAAATACAAGATCTCAGAGAGAAAAAAATAGAACGTGATGAGATCGCCTCAAAAGTAATCGATCTGAATAAAGAAAGAGAACGTATTGAAAAACACAATGCGGAATTTGAAAATGCGGAATCCAAACTCGATCAGGTACTCGAGGAATACAGTGAAATTAAACTCAAAGAACGCAAAGAGCGAGTTTCATTGGAAGAAACCAAACGTGAATTTCAAAGGCTTCAAAATGACATCCGTAACCTTGCGACAGAATCACGGCGCTTGAATGACGTTCGTGAACAACATGAGAAAATCAGTTCTGAACTAAAAGAGCGAGAAGAAACAGCTTCTGCTCTAAAGACCGAAATTGGAAAATTAGAAAAACTCTCTGGCCGCCTCAAAAAAGAAACTAATGACTATGAGGTTAAGGCACAAAAATATCATACGGTTCGTAATGAAATAGAAAAACTGGATGCCCGAACCGGTGAGCTCGGTTCATTGCAAACCAAATTAAAAAAGGTTCAGGATCAACTGCAGCAATCACAAAAAGATAAAGATCTTGTAGAAGGTAAAGTTAAGAGTCTCAAAGATATAAAGAAAACACTCTCAAGGGCAGTGACTCCTGAATGGGGAACTGTTCATGTTTTCGGTGTCTCCGTCATTGAACAAATTGATCAATTAGAAAAAATAATTTTATCTACAGACAAAAAGGGAGGAGCTCATCTGATCAGTTCATTAGAAGAAATCCATAATTCTCTCTTGGCTGTTCTTTCCAGTCACAATGTGGAATTATTTTCTCCTCAGGAAAAAGATCAGATCCACACCGAAGATAAAGATAAGATTGAAATAATTGATGGGCCCAAGGGCACTAAAAAGAATCCCGTACTAATTCTTTCAACTATTCGTCCTGGGTACATCTGTCATAATGATGGAAATGGCAAATCAACAGTACTGAGAAGAGCAGAGGTCAAGACATCAAAAGCTAAATAGACATCGGATAGGCCTCTATTTTAGCCAACTGACTGTTTTTTCAATTTCTGACTGCAATTTTCTTACTCGGTTCCTAAAATAAAAAAGTCCTATTTTATTGGACCCCTGTCTTATGACTCCGATGCTAAAACAGTATACATCTATCAGGAAAAGTCTTCCTGATGACGCTCTATTGTTTTTTCGACTCGGTGACTTTTATGAATTGTTTATGGATGATGCAAAGGAAGCTGCGGGACTCTTAGGGGTGGCTCTTACTAAGCGTAACGGAATGTCAATGTGTGGGGTTCCGCATCATGCCGCAGAATCATACATCGGAAAATTAGTCAAGGCAGGTAAGCGAGTTGCCATTGCTGAACAGGTAGGTGAGGTCAAGCCTGGTAAAATAGTTAAACGCGAAGTAACACAAATCATTAGTGCAGGAACGGTCAATGATCTGAACCTCTTGGACCAAAACCGCAACAATTTTCTCGCAGGCATCTACTTTAGCAATCGCTGTTACGGACTCGCTGCCTTGGACCTTACGACAGGACATTTCAGAATAGCAGAATTTACCATCATCGAGGAACTTGAAGACGAACTAAGCAGGTTATCCCCGTCTGAGCTTATTTATTCTGATGAACAGAATGAAAAATTCGCACATATCGATGAAAATGCTATTCCCTATGAAAGTTATTCATTTTTGAAAGATGAAGCTGAGGAAGGCTTGCTTGAACATTTTGGTACTCATTCCTTGGATGGGTTTGGTTGTGCAGGGATGGGATCTGGAATCTCAGCAGCTGGTGGAGTATATCATTATGTAACAACAACTTTGCGCCGTAATGTCAATCACATCAGGGGCTTGTCGGTTTACCAGCCAAATGCTCATGTTCTAATTGATGCTTCCAGCTCCCGTAACCTTGACTTAGTCGAACATAGAATAGGTCGTCAGCACACTCTCTTAGGAGCGCTGGACAGGACAAAAACGCCTATGGGTGCTAGAAAATTAAGGTCATGGATTCTAAACCCGCTCCGCGACGCGAATACTATAACTTCCAGACATGATCTAATTGAATCGCTTGTTTCTTCACCTTTTCAACTTTCAAAAATCCGCGATTCACTCTCTGAGGTCAGGGATATCGAGCGGACCGTGGGAAGATTGAGTGGTGGATCAGGCAACGCAAGGGACTTGCAGGCACTTGCAAAATCAATTCTCGCCATTCCCGAAGCAAAAGATCATTTAACAGCTTTGGATGGCGGTTCACTTGCCTCTGAACTTATAACTAGAATGCGAGCATTTAGGGAATTAGTTGAATTACTTGAAAGTGCAATCGCTGATGAACCTCCGGCAACGCTTAAGGATGGCGGTATGTTTCGTGACGGTTACAATAAACAAATCGATGAACTAAGAGGAGCATCAACTGAGGGTAAGCAATGGATAGCTCAACTACAAAATGAAGAAGCGGAAAGGACCAGCATCAAGTCCCTCAAAGTTAAATATAATAATGTCTTTGGTTACTTCATTGAAATAACCAAGGCTAACCTCGCAAATGTTCCTGAGAATTACACTCGCAAACAAACTACTTCGAACGCAGAACGTTTTATCACTCCTGCGTTGAAAGAAGTTGAAAACAAAATCCTTGGAGCAGACGAACGAGCCAAGCAACTGGAATATGATGAATTTCTTAAAGTGCGTGACAAGACTCTTGAGAGCCTTGATGAACTGCAGGACACGGCTGATGCTATTGCCGAAATCGATGTGTTGGTAAGCCTGTCCGAAACGGCGCGCCTCTTTGCCTATTGTCGTCCCACAATAAGCAATGGAAAAAAATTAAAGATCGTAGAAGGAAGGCATCCGGTCTTGGATCAAAGCACCGTCGATGAAAAATTTGTTCCTAATGATGCGGAACTTAATGCAGATGGAACCCGCCTCATCATTCTTACCGGCCCTAACATGGCAGGAAAATCGACTTATATCCGCCAAGTTGCTTTATTAACCTTAATGGCACAAATTGGAAGCTTCGTTCCGGCAAAGAGTGCCGAAATTGGTCTAGTTGATCGAATCTTTACAAGGGTAGGCGCTAGTGATGATCTGGCACGTGGGCAATCCACTTTCATGGTCGAAATGAATGAAACGGCCCTCATTCTAAATAATGCTACAGAAAGTTCACTGGTAATACTTGATGAAATTGGACGTGGAACCGCAACGTTTGATGGCCTGAGTATTGCATGGGCAGTAGCGGAACATTTACATGATAAAATTGGCTGTAGAACACTATTTGCTACTCATTACCACGAATTGACAGCACTATCTGAAAGCCGAAAAGGTGTAGGTAACGCTAATGTTGCTGTCAGAGAACATAATGACAAAATCATTTTCCTGAGAAAAATCGTCGAAGGCAGTGCCGATCGTAGCTATGGAATACAGGTAGCCAGGTTAGCCGGTCTTCCCCCGGAAATTATTGAAAGGTCGAAAAGCATTTTAGCTCACCTAGAAGAAACAAGTGCCAGGCCCAAAGAAGAAAAAAGCAAAAAAAGACCTCCAAAAAAAGTTGCCAAGAAAAAGGCTCCAAAAAACCTTCCAGAATCTCAGGCGCCTCAGCTTAATTTATTTAACTGAGCAGCCTTTGCTTAGTTAGTCCCTAATATAATTCGAATTCATTTAAAAAATGCTAGCACGATACATTCTCATTTTAAGTTTTGTCTTCATTCAAATTCTTGGATCCCAAGCAGAACCAGGGGCCCGCAAGATCAAATTTCTCAATTATCCTGAATGCATAGAACTTAGCAATTCGACAGGAACCGTTGCAGTACTAGGACATCATGTAGGAGGCCGAGTGCTGAGTTATCGTCAGGATGGTAAAGAATCTCTATTCATTAGCCCTAATGAATCTGAATGGACCCCGAACGGTAATAAAAAGCCATCCTCTGCGGGCAGATTTGATATAGGTCCTGAATATCTGATCCCTAAAAGATCAGAGCTGTGGTCAGGGGTATGGGAGGCTAAAATTACCGGCCCCCGGAAGGCCAGACTCATAAGTAAGGAAGCCCCAGACGCTGGTATACGATTAATTAGGGATTTCATTCTTGATGATGATTCTTCCCATCTTGTATGCACCCAGACCATGGAAAACATTTCTCAAAAGACTCAACGATGGTGTCACTGGGGCCGAATGTTCGCAATTCATGGTGGGATCGGAGTAGTGCCCCTTTCGCCTGAGCACCAAAGATTTCCAAAAGGTTATATCATGATGCGGGGCAGGGATGAGATGCTGATCCTCCCTGAAGACCCTATGATTCGCAAGCGGGGTAATTTTCTAGAAATCCTCGGTCCTCCATCCGAACCTAAGCTCGGATTTGATAGTTTTGCAGGTTGGTTTGCTTATCAAATGCCAAATGACTTAGCCTTTGTGAAGACTTATAAAACTTCCCCAAAAAGACTCTATGGAGAAATTGCCGGACTGACCTTATCGATCTGGTACCCAAAAAAGGACTGGGTCCCGGCCTGTGAACTGGAGCCTATAGGCCCAATGGAAATAATGAAACCAGGTCAGAAAGCATCTTTCACCGAGAACTGGTACTTATTGAAAAATCCCTACCCTAAGAAAAACAGTCAACTTGATCTTCAATTACTAGAATCCAAAGTTAAACCCCTCCTGAAATAAAAATCATCATGAAAAGATTACTCTTCCTATTATCTATTATTCTGTTCTTTGTAGCACCGCTACATGCTGAAAAAATTGATGTCTATTTCGGAACAGGCGGTCGCGGATCAAAAGGCATTTACATGGCTAAATTTGATACCGAAAGCGGCAAATTATCTCAAGCATCTTTGGCAGCTGAAATCAGGGGGCCTGGTTTCCTTGCCTGGCATCCTGATGGAACAAAAATTTATGCAGTGGCCGGCATTAATGGGGGGCCTGGCGTGGCAGGATTTCATGTTAAGGAAGACGGTTCCCTAGAACAATTCACCAGCTCCCTTATTAAGGACGGGGGTGGAACCCATATTTCAGTGCACCCTTCCGGCAATTTTTTACTGACTGCTCAATATGGTGGCGGTTCCACTGCTCTCTTTCCTCTGAATGATAAAAGCGAGTTAGGTGAGTCAGTGGTCATTGATCATGAAGGCGGCTCCAAAGTGGTTGGCAATCGCCAGAATTCGCCTCATCCTCACTGGTGTGGATTTTCACCGGACGGACGATACGCTTTCGTTCCTGACCTTGGAACAGACAATATTCACATCTACAAAGTCAGCGCTGACAAAGAATCCATCACAAAGCATGCACTGGCAGCGAGTGTGCCCGGAGGAGGCCCGCGGCACATGCGTTTTTCTGCAGATGGAAATTTTATTTATTTACTTAATGAACTCTCGCTCTCCGTCACAACATTCGCTTATGACAAAGCCACGGGAAAGGCTAAAAGATTGACAACAACGCCATCCTTGTCTGATGAGGTTAAAGCAAAAGAAACCTTCAACTCTGCAGCTGAAATTCTTGT
>JAAZZC010000095.1 GCA_014239335.1 Verrucomicrobiales bacterium | reverse complement strand
GCGATGGAGGCTACCTTACCAGGAGGCCCCGTCGGTCCTTCTTTTGTTAAAACGTTTGGTCTTTTCTTTGTCGGAGCATTGGCCTCTGGGATTGGCTTGGCCATCTTAATAGGTTTCCTTGATCCGTCTGTTCGGACTGTCGCTGAGCTCGAGGAGTACACTGGATTTCCGATTCTTGGAGCAATCCCCCAATCCCTGAAAGTGGACCAGAAGACTGTAAAGAAAGGTTCGAGGAGCCACTTGCTGCTATTTAATAATGATAATCATTCACCGACCGCTGAATCTATCCGTAACTTGAGGGCTGGACTTAGTTTCTTGGGAGATAAGGAGGACCGTAGGACCTTCATGTTCACGAGTGCTGTGCCGGGCGAAGGCAAGTCCTTCGCGTCAGCGAACGTGGCCAATTCATTTGCTTCACAAAATGAAAAGACTCTTCTAGTGGATTTGGACTTAAGGAAGCCGGTCCAGCATAACATCCTCCAGACGGAACGGGCCCCCGGGTTCAGTGACTTCATCTCAAATCAAATGAGTTTTGAAGAAGTGGCCAAGCCGACCCAGAACGAGAACCTTTTCTTTATTAGTTCAGGATCAAGGTCAGGTAACCCTTCCGAGCTCATGACCACAAAGAATATCAAGAAGCTCCTCAGTTCCATTCCTAATGATTTTGAGCGTATTGTCTTTGATACTCCTCCCCTGATACCTGTCCGTGATTCCTTGCCCGTTTCCAAGTTAGTGGACTCGGCTGTGATTTTGTACCGGATGGGTTCCACTCATCGGAAAGCCATTTCAAGGATCCTCAAATTACTCAATGAAAATAATGCGGATCCAGTGGGCATTGTTGCCAACGGCATGCCGGAAATGAAAAAATCAACTGGCTACTACGGGTACTACGGTAATTACTATTACGGTAATTATGCGTACAGTTATTACGGGAGCGGTTCTTATTACGGAGAAGAGGAAGATCAAGAGGAAGAAAAATCGGGATAAATTCGTTCCCGTTTCCTTGGCTTCTTCTTGTCTTTCAGTTTTATAAAATGGACTTCATTGATCTTAAATCGCAACAGACAAGGATCCGAGAAGATATTGATGAGAGGATTAAAAGGGTCCTCGATCATGGACAGTATATTCTTGGACCTGAGGTCGAGGAGATGGAAGAAATGCTGGCTACTTATGTGGGAGTCAAGCATTGCATCGGAGCGTCCAGTGGGACGGACACCCTACTGATTGCATTGATGGCTTTGGGGATCGGGCCTGGGGATGAAGTCATTACAGTACCCTATACTTGGATTTCAACCGTTGAGATGATTGCCCTCATTGGAGCGAGGCCGGTCCTAGTCGATATTGATGAGAGGACCATGAACATGGACCCTACCTTAGTAGAAGCGGCGATCACGGACCGGACCAAGGCGATCATGCCGGTTGGAATTTACGGGCAAACGGCCCCGATGAATGAAATATGTGCTATTGCCAAGAGGAATGGGTCAATTCCGGTCATTGAGGATGCTGCCCAATCGTTTGGCGCAACGCATCATGGAAAAAAGTCCTGTGCGCTCTCGGAAATTGGTAGCACTTCTTTTTTTCCTTCAAAGCCTCTCGGTTGTTATGGAGACGGCGGGGCCTTGTTCACTGATGACGATGATCTGGCTGAGCTCATGAAGCAGATTCGGGTACATGGCCAAATGAAAAAGCACCATCATCCTCGGCTTGGAATTAATGGTAGGCTGGACTCAATACAGGCGGCGATTGTGATGGCCAAGATGGCTATCTTTGATGAGGAAATAGTCAAGAGACAGGCCGTTGCAGATTCTTATAATGCACGGTTGGAGAGGGATGGCATTGTCCTGCCTCAGATCGATAGTGAAAACAGTTCCGTCTATGCACAGTATACCATTTTATGTGATGATAGGGACGCTGTTCAAAATTCTTTGAGGGGAGCTGGGATCCCGTCGGTTTCCTATTATGCGGTTCCCCTGCATCTGCAGCCGGTGTTTCATGAATTGGGTTATAAGGCGGGAGACTTTCCGGTAACAGAGAAAGTTTCTGAACGTTGCTTGAGTCTTCCTATGAATCCTTATCTTAAAGAAGATGAAGTGGATCAGGTCTGTAGAGCACTGCTAGGATAAATTGTTATTCGGATCTTTGGATGCGAGACACTTTAGAAAAAATCGATTAAGCGGGCCTCCTGAAAATCAATACTTATGTTTAGTCACTTATCACGGCACGGTGAACCGAGAAATGGCGCCTGACTAGATGAAGGTAAAAAAGTAACCGGATTATTCTTTTTTCACCCTCCAGTAGTATTCGGAATTAGCCTGGGAAATAGAAAATATTTCCTGAACGGTATCTCCTTGCCCTATGATCAGTTTCTCGAGCGAAAGCCACGTCTTCATATCGTTTGAAGTCTGAACAGAGTAGAGCGTCCCCTTTTTACCCGGGAAGAGCAGTTCAAACTGGTCACCTTCTAGCACGTTCATCTTTACATTAAAGGCTGGAACACTCTCCGCATTATTCGGCGAACTTCTGAAAAGAATTTCACAATCATCCGCGTACCCGTCACCGTCCGTGTCGGCGTTGGTGTCACTGGTGCCGTAAATGTCCTCCTCCTGGGCCTCAGTTAATCCGTCCCCATCCGCGTCTTCTTCACGGTCATCATTCAGGTTCACGGTAATTATTGCCTGATCCGTTAGTTCACCATCACTGACAGTTACCGTTACCTGTAATGTGGATTGTTTTTCAAAATCCAAGTCATCAGTGTCATTGACCAGAAGCTTATTACCTTCAATGCGAAGTGCCTCGTTCCCATCCTGATCAGGATCCTTATTCTTGGTGATCGTGCAAATGAGAGCATCCTGATTGGAGTCGCTCGCGGCAATGGTTCCCACGATTGTGCCGTTCGCCGTATTTTCTTCAACACTGAATGATTGGTCCGCAATGACTGGGGCCTCGTTCGGGAAACTGTTCGGATCAGCGGGGTCAACCTGGGCAGTGACCTCAGCCCCATCCGCATAACCATCACCGTCCGTGTCGACTTTAGTGTCACTGGTACCGTAAATGTCCTCCTCCTGGGACTGGGTCAACCCGTCTCCATCCGAGTCCTCTTCACGGTCATCATTCAGGTTCACGGTAATTATTGCCTGATCCGTTAGCTCGCCATCACTGACAGTCACCGTTACCTGTAATGTGGATTGTTTTTCAAAATTTAGGTCTCCCGGGTCATTGACCAGAAGTTGGTTGCTGGCAATCCTTAATGCTTGGGTCCCATTCCCGTTAGGGTCAGTGTTTGTAGTAATTGAAAAGCTCAGGTCGTCCTTGTTCGGGTCAGTGGCAACGATGGCACGAATAATCTTGTCCTTCGGGGCATTTTCTTGAACTGCAAAAGTCTGGTCGGCGATGACCGGTTTTAGGTTTGTGTATGAGTTCTCAATTGTAATGGTTATTTCATTATCGATGAATTTAATCTTTTGAGATTCGGTTGAGAAACGGACGGAGAAAAATTCGTTCTCCTCGTTCAAGAAGTCCTCCATGATTGGAATCTTTAGGTTTGCACTGACCTGATTTGCAGGAATTACAAGTAACGCTTCAGAGCTTTCGTAGTCTAGTCCGGCGAGTGCTGAACCGTCCACTGTTTCGTATTTTATAACGATGTCCTCATCGATGGCATCACAGATCGTTGCCATGATGATCACAAATTGATTCGATTCGGATACTGTCTCACCTTCAATGCCTACGTAAACGGAACTGTCGGTACTGAGTGCATAATTATCAAAGGCCATGTAGTTACTGCCAAAACCCGTCACGATTCCATTTTCGTGAACCTTTGCGTCTGTCATAATCCAGCTCGCCGCTACGCCGGTCACTTTATTAGTGCTGCAGGCGGGAAGATCGAGAATGGCAAAGTTAATTTCTGAGATTGCATTCGATAGGCTAGCTGAAACTGATACATGGTTTCCGTTCGGAACCATCAATACTTCGAGTTCATAGAGTTGCCGGATATTGATTAGATTTCGCTCTTCTAAATTCACTTTGGCTCCATTTTTATTAAGGACGGTAATTTCTCTTAATTCAGGATCATCATCTATGGGTTCAAAGGCAATCGAGAACATTGGATCACTAGTGCCATCGAGGAAGGTCCAGGCGAACGTGTCGGACTCGGAATAAATTCCATTTGAATCTGAGGGTTGAATGAGTATGGAAACAGTGAATTTGAGTGTGGCTCCAATGCCATTGATTTCAGGCCAGAGCATTACGTTGGTTCTTCCAGGCGGATACGCTGCGCGGTACGGGCCTCCAATGTAAGCGGCTCTGGAGGTCGCACCGTCCGGAAGTACGAGCCTAGTCAATCCGTCCGACTCTCCGGCCGGCTTTCCGGGCCCTTTTGGATCATTGGTTTTCCAGCCGTCCTGACCAGTGAGTGCCAGACCAGGATTTAATGAGTCAAAGTTCGTTGAATAAACATCGATCGTTTGAGCAGTTGCCGTTTCAGGGTGATTTAAAAATCCAAATATTAGGATTGCCGCAAAAAGAGGGTTTGAGAAATATTGCATCACGCTATCTCGTGACCAGGTTCTGAGCTCTTTGATGTTTGAAAACACATCCAATAGTAACACTAACTTTAGCAGATGAGATCTGGTATTTGGTTAAAATTTATGATGAAGTATCATTTTTTGTGATGTGTCAGAATCTATTAAACTACTGAATGTCGTTAGTTATTAGTGTTTTACAAAAATAATTAGAAATACTCTACGAATAGTAATTTTTTTGACTGTTTAATCACTGGACATTTGGAGGAAAAATGATAATGTAAGCACTTTAATCCCTTTAATTCTTTATTTAAGTAATGAACAAAACCTCTCTAGGAATAATCAGTGCCTTAACTTTGCTATTTTGTGTGCAGGCAGAGGCACAGACATTCAGAACTTTTCAGACGACAACTCAGGAAATTACATACACTGAGAGAACTCTTACAGACGGCACTACGGTAGTTGAAACAGTCATCAATACCGTGGTGGTTGATCTGACTCCGAACCCAGTCACAGCCGTGTCTGCCGTAGAGACGGATGAGAAAAATGAGACATTATTTTTGACACAGGCTGCTGTGACGGCCCTCAAGGCTGCGATTGCTACCGCAGAGGAGGCAGACGAGGTAAGCGCTACAGTGATTGCTGAGACCATTGCCGAAGAAGTGGATGATACAGACAAAGCTAAGGACAGTTCTGGTGCTGTTGCAGAAAGTATTAGTTATGTAGAAATCGTTGATGGATCAATTACATTTAGTTCCAGTGACTCTGGAACGGTAGAAGAGGCAACCGTGGAGACCACGGCGAGAGCAGAATTTGATACCATTGTAGAAGTAGCAAAACCAATCGTTTCATCCAATTAGAAAAAACTATTTAAAAGTGAAAATTCGTACTCTTCTAGTTCTAATTGC
>JAAZZC010000102.1 GCA_014239335.1 Verrucomicrobiales bacterium | reverse complement strand
GTTTTCTGGCGTCCTCGGCAGGAATCGAACCTGCATCTAAGCTTTAGGAGAGCCTTGTTCTATCCGTTGAACTACGAGGACGTCTCACAGAACATTGCACGACTCTAAGATTCATTCAACGGGACATAATGAAAAGCTAGTCGAATTGAATATATTCATTCCTCAATAATATAAGACATTCCTAGCTAAAATTGCATTTCAAGCGGACAAGAAATAACATCGATAAGAATGATTATAAGCAGTAATTATTTCAATTAGGCTCAGAGAACAAACTCATATTATACTTTTAGGCAAATGGAACCTCTGAACCGTCGAAAAATATGGGCTGTCCTTCTGCCCGCAATGTTTTTACCTGGGATCGCTGCGCTCGGGTACTTTGTCTGGCTCGGAGACTCTCCCTTTGCTCAGGTCCTCTATGGATCCGTCAAATTTTTTACTCTGATCTGGCCACTCATCGCAACGCTCTTCATCTTGAGGAGGCCCATCCGCATTAATTTCAGATCTTACAAAGAGCACCTCAAGTCAGTGCCTCTAGGTCTAATGATCGGCGTACCGATCCTCGCCACGATCGGTCTATTAATGATGACGCCGATAGGAGATGTAGTAAAAGAGGCTGCTCCGATGATACAGAAAAAATCAAAAGACCTCGGAATCATTAATCATTTCATTCTGTTTGGAGCCCTAATCAGTATCTTTCATTCACTGCTCGAGGAATATTACTGGAGATGGTTCGTTTATGGAAATTTACGTGAAGTGGTTTCAATCAAAATGGCCCACTTCTTAGCTGCATTCACCTTCACTCTCCATCACGTAGTTGTGATGATGCAGTTCTTTGAACTGCCTTGGGCTATCTTTTTTAGTGCATGCGTTGGGGTCGGAGGCTTTTTCTGGAGCCTACTCTATCAGCGCCAAAAAACGTTAATTGGCGCCTGGGTCAGCCACGCATTGGTAGACGCGGCACTGATGAGCGTCGGATATTATATGATAGTTTATTGAATCCTTTGACTTCCGTCAGCAACGTGTTCGCTTAGTAGCTCTGCTCTATTAATGAACCCGGACCCGAAGACCACACAAAAGACCTTCTGGATTGAAATGATCCGGGCCGGGCCGATGGGAGTACTAGAATTTCTTTTCGTTCCTCTGGCAGGACTCGTAGCTCTCAAATACTACGATGCTACTGACTGGCAAAAGGCATTTCTTCTCGCAGTTTCTGAGGCCGGTCTCATCGCCACTTTTATAGTCGTGCCACTGATCAGGCGATTGAATTGCCAGGCCACTCATGCGGCAGCAATATTCAACTTCCTGGGAGCAGCGGGTATCGCCTTTGCTGCCACTTTTTCAGATTCCCTATGGCACTACATGATCGGGCTCGGTTTCGGGTTTTTCATCCTGATGCTATCCCTTCCCGTTCTCACTCAAATATATCAAGGTAATTTACCTGAGTCTAAGAGGGGTAAAATCGTTGCAACAGCGTCTATTTTCCGTGGCCTAATTGGAATCGCATTCGCCTGGAAAGCAGGCGAATGGATCGATTCCGACATTAACAATTTCAAACCCCTTCTCTGGGTCTTCGCAATCGCAGCATTACTGAACGGCTTAGCCATGTGGGTCATGCCTAAAGTTAAAACAGCAAAAGGAAGCACGAACCCTTTCTCCGCATTCAAGTGGCTCAAAAAGGATAAGCAGTTCCGAACCCTTATCATTTCCTGGATGCTCATGGGACTCGGTAACCTGACCGCACTTAAAATTTGGACCGAATATTTTGCGAACAGTGATTACGGGAACGGGTTCAGCGCTTTTCAGGTCACTTTATTAACTTTCATCATCCCACAGGCTGTTAAAATAGCGTTCACTTATCCATGGGGTTGGCTCTTTGACAGGATGAACTTTTATCTTCTAAGAATTATATTAAACGTGCTCTTCTGCGCAGCAATTCTGGTCGTTTTCTATGGCCAATCTTTCTGGGTCATTGCTATTGGCACCGGCCTTCAGGGCCTGGCCTTTGCCGGGGGAAGCATTGCCTGGATGCTCTGGGTGACCAAGATTGCTCCTCCCGAACACACAGCAGAATACATGTCCATTCATACATTCACGACTGGACTTCGCGGTGTTACCGCTCCAATCATTGGATTCTATCTTCTTCGCAACTTCGGAGACGGTATTGCCATCTTTAGTGCAATCTTAATCTTCCTAGCATCGGTAGTGCTTCTACCCGAACTCAAGAGGAGTCAGAAAAAATCACACAGCTAATCCTTTAGATTATGCTTTAGAATAAAGTCCACGATCGGCTTCGGATCCTTTAAAGCATGGGGGTGATGTCCAATGCCAGGCTTTGAAATGACTTTAATAGTTCCTCCAAGCTCACGGTACCGCTTCTCAATGATAGCACTGTTCTCCTCGACCGGAACGACCTTATCAGCGGCACCGACAACATGAAGGATGGGAACACCAGCCTCGGCAATGGGTTTAAGTTTATGAATTGGGCTGACCTCGGCTTTGACTGATTCTTCATCGGTAATGCCATGAGCTTTGAGCGCTGATTCCCAAGTTCTGCCACCTCCCTTTCCATTCCCTTTGCCGCCGGGCCAGCTCCGAATATTGCAGACAGGAGCATCCCCATAAATACATGAAACTTTTTTGGGATTCTTTGATGCCCAGTTGTAAATGATCAGACCTCCTCGACTCATTCCCTCAAGTGCTGGCCTCTTAGAAAGGCCCCGGTCCTCGATCAAGATACTATAAAATCGATCCCACCTATTCACGGCCACTTCATTACCAAAGAGGCCCGCCACATCACAATAAGCAATATGAAAACCTTTTTTCAGGAGCTCAATATCAGCCTGAGGCTGATGGCCGAAAAAACGAGCCCGCCAGACCCAAGGAAGACCCTTTGCCGGGGAATCTGGAATAACCAAAATACATTTTAAGCCATCAGAATTAAAGTCCTGCCGCTCAAATCCATGCCACTGGCTTTTTTTTATATTATTTTCCTCACAATAGGAACTGGCTACAAACAAAGAAAAAAGAAGAAAATAAACTGAAAGTCTCATGATTAATTAGTTTTGGCTGAAGGATTAGGATCGCTTTTTGTTTGTCTTATCATCAGCTCTCAAGGATAAATGTAAGGTTAAACCC
>JAAZZC010000127.1 GCA_014239335.1 Verrucomicrobiales bacterium | reverse complement strand
TGTGTCTTCTTGTGGAGCATTCGGCCTCGTTGCTGTCATGATATAAGTAGTAGTTGACGATGGCCTAACCTCAATGGACCCGGACCCGTCCTCTGTAAGACCCGTGACATCACCAATTCCATTATCAACTGACAGAGTCATTCCGGGAACCGAATAAACTGACCACGAAAGACGAGCGACCGGTTCATCTGGCGTGACCTCAAGAACAGTCGACTGGAAGAACTTTATCAGGTCAACTTGAACCGTCAGGGTCGCCGTTTCGACATCAGCGCCCCTCACCGAAGTCAGCGTATAAGTTGTATTTACGGTAGGATCAACTTCTATACTTCCAATACCATCAATTGTTTTCCCGGTCACGTCCCCTATCCCCTGATCTATCGATACTGTTGCAGTCGAATCAACAAGCCAATTAAGGGAAGCCGATGTTCCCGGAGCAATTAGACTCTTGTTTGAAGAAAATGAAGTGATGGGCTTGTCACGCACTATCTCACTCAGGTCAACTTCCAGTGAGGCATAATCAATTTGAATCCAACCTGAATTCCCACCGTCCCCCTTACTGTCTCCACTGATCCTACTCACCTCAATCACATTCTCTCCCTCCATCGCTCCGCCTTCATCCCCAGAAAAAGTCTCTACGATTAATTCGTTTTGTGTGATATCGGAATGGGCTGAAATGACATTCCCATTCAATTTAATTTCAACATCATGCGTGCCGAAACCTTCGCCGCTTGAATTCGCTTCAGCGTCCCACCATCCTCCCCAGATGAGATTCATAGTAAATCTCATCTGACTGGACTCGTCTGCCTGTAACGAATCCAGCAAAAAATGAAACCTGTTGTTTGGATCATTATTTGTTACGGCCCGGTCCATATTGGCCCATGCCTCATCTGATTCTAAATTGCCAATTGCTCCCCCATAATTACCCGCAAGAAAATAATCATCATCCTGAAAGAGCGGGGACCCTTCGGATTCTTCATTGGACGTTCCTTTTTCCTGGCTGAACTCAGCCTGAGATCCGTTAATCAAGCCCACTGTCCAAATCTCGGCATAAGGTTTATACCCAATAGTCACAGAAGCAGTTTCTTCGTTTCCGTCTACTCCCTTTACAGTAATCACATATGTGGTAACTGCGGAAATCCTGACATCAATACTTCCGGCACCTTCAGAAGTGATCGCAGTCACTTCACCAATGCCATTGTCAATAAAGACGCTTGTTTCAGGATCAGAATCGACCTGCCATGATAAAGTTGCAGTTGGAGAATCAGCAGCAACTTCATTTGAATCAGCAAAGAATGACTGAATGAGTCCAGGCTCAGCGACTTCACTAGACTCTAAGGTAATGTAATCAAACTGAATCCACCCATAATCAGTACCGTTCCCCTTGCTGTCGCCCCCTGTCCGGGTAATTTCAATCACATTCTCTCCTGCCACGGCGTTGACTGAAGATGCGTGAAAGACCGCAGTGACAAGTCTATTTTCGACAATTTCAGTTTCTGCAAAAACCTCAGCTCCATTAAAGTTAGCGATAACATCATGCGTGCCCCAGCCCGCTCCACTGGCACCTGCCGGAGCATCCCACCAACCTCCGGCAATCAGATCCACAGTGAGTGCATACTCATTATTGATTATATCATTAGAATCCAGATTAAAATGTATCCTGACATTCTTGTCACCGTTAGTGACGGCCCGTTCGAAATTAATTACGTCCTCATCCGCCTGAAGAAACCCGACCCCATCATAGGTGCCTGAAAAATAGTAATCATCATCTTTAAGATTTGGGGACCCTGGAGAAGCATTAGAACTGCCGTTCTCCTGTGAAAATTCTGCCTGACTCTCGTCATCAAACCCAAGCGTGAAAATATTTCCACCATATGAATTAAGATGGAACAATAATACTAACGCAAAAACAGATGCGGAAAATTTGATCATATTTATTTATTCTATATCCTCAAATCTAAATTGTATTAAAAAAATATTATAGGCAAATTTATCACTTAAGAGCACTCATTAAGGTTCTTGACCAGTCGGACATATCACAATTTCTCTGACACAAACTTCCTGAGGCATCTGGTAAGAAAATAGCACTGACTGAGCTATGGAATCAGGCTTTAGCGCCCCTCCTATCTGTTCCGCATAATCCATCCAGCCTTTTCTCGCCTCTTCTTCACAACCATGATCTAGCAGTTCGGTATAGACCATTCCTGGAGCTATGTTAATCAGTCTAACTTTGCTCCCTGAGACCTCCTCACGAATATTTTCAGTGATAGCATGAACTGCAAACTTAGTTCCGCAATAGAC
>JAAZZC010000267.1 GCA_014239335.1 Verrucomicrobiales bacterium | reverse complement strand
CCCAAGTCAAAGAGGCTATGCATGATAGTGCCCAGTAAATCATTACTTGTGATTGGATTGGTAATGGGTTCAGAACCTTTCTTGTCCGACTCTCCAATAATTTGTCCCATCTTCAAACCACCACCCACAAAGACAAGCGGACAAAGATTTCCCCAATGATCTCTGCCTCCCTTGTCATTAATTTTTGGAGTGCGTCCAAATTCTCCGGTAATGACCAGAAGAACCTTCTCTGAAAGCCCGCGTTCATTGATGTCATCAATGAATGCACTGACCGCCTTGTCAACGGCAGGACCAAGGACAGGCATCCCATCAGTGATGGCGAATTCATGGGCCCCATGCATGTCCCATCCTGGACTACTAACTGTAATGAATCGGCAACCAGACTCACAGAGACGCCTAGCAAGTAACATTTGTTTGCCAAGAGAAATGGGCGAATGCCCACGAATCGCATCCTTGTTCTTGCGGCGATCTACTGTGGGCTTTGGAACATCAAACTTACTCGTATCATAACGCTCTATGAGTCGCGGATCCTCCTTGGTAAAATTAAATGCCTCACCGACTCCATTCATGAGGACATCAACTGCCTGCTGTTGCATGGATGAGGCCTGATGAATCGCATCCGATGAATCGAGCTGACGCTTAAGGGTGTCTAGGCTAGATACCAAACTTAATTGATCTGAAATGCGGTCCTGAGGAACCTGTAATTTCATATCATCCAAAACTTCACCTCCAGCGCTTGGATCAAATGCACTAAATACCTTCGAAAGCTTACCGGTATTAGCGATCCGGCTAGGTACAGAATTGAACCGGCGAGCATCTTTAGATTCAACTGCAGCAGGAACGATAAGAGTATTTGAAGGCATCCCGCTATGTGGGTTAGTGATCCCGGCAATGCGACTGTAGAGCGAACCCATACAAGCACCGGTCGGATTACCACCCGCCGCCACATGCATGGCGGCCTTAGCATGGTCACTGATGCCATGCCGATAGCTGCGCACGACAGCCATCCGGTCAGCCATCTTTGCTAGCTTCTTGAAATGACTTCCAAAAGTAACACCGGGAAGATTCGTTTTAACTTCACCAAATACAGAACGGATCTCAGAAGGAGCTTCCATCTTCGGATCAAAAGTCTCAAATTGCGAAGGCCCCCCCTGCATATTGAGAATGACCACTGATTTGTCCTTAACATAACCAGAACGTTCCAAACCAAGAGCATTGGTCAGAGTGAGCCCGCCAAGTCCCAAAGTTCCTATCCGAAGAATCTCACGCCTGCCGAAGCCCTCACAATTGCGGATAAGATCATCTGAATAGAGCGACAGCATTGTATGAGTAATTTAGAGAATTAACAATTTATGGCAACTCAAGACTGGTCCTAGTCCAAGAAACAAATGAATCTCTAAGAGCTTTTTTTAAGAAAAACCGTAAAAATTACAAGGAATCCTAAAACTACAGCGCAACAAATTCCAATCACTCTATTGAAATGGCTCTGACCAATCTCTGATCCCACAAGAGAATCAATCCGATCGGATGTATTTTCGTCTTTCTGGACGGATTCCAGTGATCCGGACCCCGTAGAGGATAATGGATCAAGCGGTGGGACCGTAGCAAAATCAGGAAACCGAGAATCGGCCCCGACAAGATCTCCTACGCCCTCAAGGGGTGGCAGTACCTTGTCGACAATGATCTCACTGCCAACGAGAAATTTTTTCCAATTTGTATTCATTATCAGATCAATCCCAGGATTTTCACGTTTAACCTCACAGGAACAGGCTCCACAAAGATACGAACAGGCCTCCATCATCAGTCTTTTACTAATAATCGAAGAAGGAAGCCCCTCGAGTGTCCTTCCTCGGCCAAAGACCGGAAATATTAAAGGTTCGTTAGAGCTTTGCTCTATGAGTTGTGGAACAAATGAAGTGAGCATCTTTAAGAAAATCTTTTCCTCAGGGTCATTTTGCTTGATGCGTATGACATCAAAAGAAATCTTCAGTGGAATCGTTGACCGAAGAACGTCCTCCACGTCCACCTCGCCAGTCGCTACCCTATCAAGTTCACCAGGACCAACGACCCCGTCAGGTATCTCAATGAGCTTACTCACTTCATTCAAATGTTTCCACAACTTGTTCTCTGCCTCATTATCTTTTACTTCATCACCCGTTTCAATGAGCACCCAAACGGCTGATTCTCCGGAAATTATCTTCTCTAGGATCGCTTTTCTTACCGGAGAGTTTAAGATTTTATTCAATGATTCTTTCGTTAAATTTCCATTCCATAAAGGATCATCAGAATTCAAAGAAGGGTTCGCCTTTCCAACGCTCCACGGATAATAAAGGTGACCAACTATACCCCCTTCGGAAACCTTAACATTCCCGTACCTTGCATGATCTGATTCGGTCATTTTGCCAATATCGATAACTGCAATCTCAAGATTCACATCATCACCTACCTCATCAATCAACAATTGCTGAGCCTTGGTAAGCTGCCCATTAGAAAAAACAGCAAGTTCGTATTTATCAGCAGACCACCGCTCAAGTGCATAGCGAAATACAGGGACCTGACAAGCCTCCAGTAAACTTATAGCTAATGAATATAAGCAGAAAATGAGAATAGAAACTCTTGCAAATGAAGTCATTATCGTAAGGGAATATCAATTGCAAAACATACAAAGTCCATTAATTGGATATCATAAATTTTTTGGGTAACCATTTAAATTAATCTAGTTGATACGATGAACTTGCACTGCATTAATTAATGGCATCCTTAAAGGATCTAAAGACCCAGACTTGGAGCTCAATTCAATGGTCAGGTCCTTTGTAATATCAATCATAAATTCCTTCCAGACAGCATGATCTGATTCTGTGGCTTCATTCATAATATCAAAACCTTCCAGAACTTTATTACCGTTCAATTGCATATCAAAAACACGCTGACCTGGCTTATCGCCGGGCAATGCCGAAAAACCAACCCGTATCCGGTATGAAAAATTTCCTAATTCCGGGGTCGTTACAGGTATCACGCAACTCTGCATACCACGCAAACAACTCGCAAAAACAAAAGGGATTTTAGTATTGGAAATGGGGGTATAATTAGCGCTGCGCTGGACAGGTCCACCTCCTTCCAAGAAGGTCGGGACAGCTTCAAATTGCAAAAGTAGTTGGTGCTCTCCCTTACGAGGAATAATCCACAAATGCCCATCATCGTCTCTCCTTTCACCGGTCCCACCCAAGTCAAGATTCAAATGCCTGACGGGTAACTGGGGCCCGGGCTGGGCAAAGGTCTGTGGGACTGCAGGCTTTTGAGGCACTTGAGCCAAAGCAATTGTGAAAGGCATAGACACTTCGCACTTGCAACCAATGGCATGGGGAGGCTTTATCATCATGCCTCCACCACTAGAAGTATCTATCCAGCAGCTCGCGCGGCTCTGCAAAAAAGTATACAGACCATCATCACCCAACAGATCATGATACCCTACGCCCCGTGAACGTCCAAACATGAGATATCTGGACCCTGCAAACGTGCCGCACTGTTTATTATAACGACAAAAGGCCCACTGAGCTTGTTCACCAGTAATAGGATGCATTCTTGTTTTAGGCTTTCCAGTTTTCAGATCAAATGCCCATGGCTCGGCAACGATCAGATCATCCGTCATAACAGGACGAGCACGATAATTTGCAAACCGGTACCAGAGTAATTTTCCGGTCTCACCATCATGAACTGCAATTGCCCGTGCCTTATAGCCTCCGCTCGGCCATACGGCCCATGACTTGTCAGCCCCTGCAACTGTCGCAAAGGCCACCACGTCTCCATGTGCAATCACGGCACCACCAAGGACAGGTTGATAGGATCGCCTGCCACCAGTAACGACGGACCGTGTCCAGGCACCACCAGCATTTGAAATATCAACACCATGCTCATAAAGTAATTTCCCAGTCTTTGCATCTAATGCCCTGAAAACACGGAAATCATGTTCATTAATTTTACCTGCAAATTCCTTATACTCTTCTCCAGGCATTTTCTTCAACCATTCAGTCATTTCAGATATAGCTTCTTCCCGGTGAGCGCCTTCAGCCTTTTCGCCTAAGAAATAGAGTCTGCCATCGCTGATCGAATCCCAACGGGACCACTGCTTCTCCTTACCAGGACCTCCTAAAATCCAAAGCACATTCCCAGTAGCGGTGTCCAGACCAAGAATACATGACCAATCCTTTTCATTGGCATCTTTACCATTCGATGAAAGGTACAGTGTCTTTCCATCACTGTCAGCGGCCATTCCACTCCACTGACCATTCTTAAATGGTGGCAAATAACGCCTGATTTCTTTTCCTGTCCAAGGGTCAATCTGCACCAGAACCTCCAAGAACCGTTGAAATACACCACCAGGAGCAGCAATGGTATCGGTCATTGATTTTTCACGCCTCCATAATCTTCGGCCAGTGTACTGATCATAACCTTCGGTATAAGTCTTCTCCTTGAAAATATAATCCTGGAACTGACAAACTAAGACCCCATCAACAATGATCGGAGGTGATATTCCTTTTGCTCCACGACTAGAATAGGGTGGCCCGTACCAGGCAACTCCTAAAGGTGCCTTTAATACAGAATCATGACTGCACATGGTATTGCCCGCATCCCCATAACCATGTGTCCAGCCACCTCCACCCGCGAGCCTCGGAGCCTCACGAGCTATCCAATGCATTTTGGCATCTGGAGAATTAAAACTTTTCCACCCCTCTATGCCGGTCCCAGTGATCCATTTCTGCATTGATTCGGGAGTCTGTTTACCTCCAACAATTATTAGGCCACGGAGTGGCTTTTGAAGACGCTTAATTTCAGCAATGTCCACTGGCATTTTGCCTCCATTTAATACTCGCTCGGAAAAAATAAAGTCTGCAAATCTGGACGGATACGGAACCTTATCCTTTTCTTTCACATGTAACACAGTGATTCTAGAAATATGAACTCCCGCCTCATTGAAAGCGGCCCTGGCTTTTTCCGCTCTCTTCTCATCATCAAATACAGCATACAAACGCAAGTTAGTTTTCTGCGAGATAGCATAAGCTAAGGAACCACTTTCACAATCAAGGACAAGAGCCTCGCCTACCAACTTGGCCGCGTCTTGTACCTTAGTCTTTTCTCCTTCCGAATGATAAAATGATGCAACTTTCAATATTTCATCAGCTGCCACACTAGCCATAGTATCTGAAGTTAGTGAATCAGAGTTGATAGTTTCCTCTATTTTTTTAAATCCAGAACCGTTATTGTTAGCATAGGCATGAATTCTTCCATCACGAGTGCTAACAAATAATCTTCCGCCAGCTGCAATCAGCTGATTGGGCCATTCTGGTATTTCTGTTGTCCACAGTTCCTTCCCATCACTAGGATCACGCGCAAAGATCTTTCCCGTTGCACCTTTCTCAAGGTCTGTCTTTAGGGCTGCATTGAAAACCACTCCCCCAGCATAAATGACACTGCACATGTCAGGGTCATACCTAGTCACTGTGCCACGCATCACTGGGACACCGCTAACTGAGTGAATATCAGTCTGAAATTCCGGTGTTTTCACCTGCCAAAGACGTTCTGTTTTTGTTTGTTTCTTTTTGGTTTTTGTATCAACAGTTATTTCTGCATGGAAGGCCTCATTCCCATGATACCGGTGCTTGTTATGGAGAGCACCGATGATCGGATAAAAAGGATCCCCATAACCTACCGGATTATCTGAATCAGTTCCTGCCCAAGGATCAATTTGCCCTGTGGACTTCTTGTAACTATTGAAAACGGCCCAATGAAACTGCTTAAAATCCATCGGCATATAAAGATTGCTCTGTGTTGCATATATGTATCCGACAGGAGCAAGACTCCAACGGTTTAGTGTTTCACAATGAGTTCCATTCCTCCAAATTTTTTTGCCTGTCTTGGCATCCAGTGCATATACAAAGGTACCATCATGAGGAAAAACGCCCGCTCCAAAATATGCTATTCCATCATTAACAACAATATCCGTACGCACGGGCCAAGCTGATGTCATTTGTCCAAATGAAAACATCCATCGATCAGCAGGTGCTGCTTTATATTTCCAGATCAAGCCTCCACTCTTCGCATCAATACAGTAAGCATTACCATCATCACTTCCGATATAGATCTTTCCATCTGAATACGTAGCAGAACGCCCAACCGCAGAACCGGTAACAAATTCCCAAATCAATTCCCCTGTTTCAGCATTCAAGCAACCGACCCTTCCATCGCTGGCACTGGTAAAGAAAACAGATCCTTGCGCCGCTATCAGAGCGAGGGCATAACGATTAAATTCCGGAGTCACCTCAATATGAAGTTCACCTTTCTGACGAGGTGCATTCCTTGACTGCCGCGAAGAATATTCCCAGACTCGATGAAGGGGGAGATCTATCTGGTCATTTGTTGCGGCTGTCCTGGAAAAATCGTGCCGGTACGTTGGCCAGTCCTCACCAAAAGAAAGAAGAGAGGAAACCACAAAGAAAAATAGAAATAAACATGAGTGGATGCACTGGACCTTATTCACTTGATCATTCTCTTTAAAAGATTCCCCCTAAGCAACACTTTTAAATACCGTGACTCGTTAAATATCAACACTTAAGACTTTAAGTGTTTTTCATAGAATGCCTTTGTTTTATGCCACATTTCGGGTGATAAAACATGCCCAGTATCTTTCTGAATGAAGGCACTGAATTGATCTTCGGCATTTAATTTCTGATAGGCTTTGGTTATTCTCTTAATACCTTCTTCTGCGTGCTTTATTGGGCTTCCTGCATCATTCTCCCCTAAATTCAAATGCAAGGCTCTGGGCGCTATTAGTGAAACTATTTCAGGTGTGTCTCCATACTCGAGCCAACCTGGAACGAAGTTAGGAAAACAGTGTAAGAGCCTAGTATCATGAATTGCAGAATAGGTTGGTAAACAGCAGTTTCCCACTAGTGCCTTAATTCGTGGCTCGTGTGGCCCCACGAGCCAGGTATGCGTCGAACCCATCGAATGGCCATAGCATCCAATTTTTTCTTCTTTGACCTCTGGCCTGCTCACCAGATAATCAATTGCACGACGCATATCGAGTATGTTTTTCCATGCCATTGATTTCCCCTCGACAACATAACGCAAAAATTCAAAGCGCTCAAAGCTTCCACCTTTCAATTTATTTTCAGGATCCTGTCGTTCTTCAAAACACAGCGCATCCGGACAAATTACTACATAACCTTCCTTGACTAAAGCAACTCCAGTATGATGCATTTCGGAACCAGCAAGTCCGGCAGGTTCAGTCTTTCCTAAATGATATTCGCCCCCATGCTGATGCCATACAGCAATGGCCGGAGAAGGATTATCTTCATTAGTCCCATCGGGTATCAGTATTAATGCAGGAACTCGATCACCTGGTTCCACTTCATATGTAACCGATTCTATACGATACCCTTCCTTTTTAATTGTTTCTCTTTGATTGACTTTAAGTGGACAGGGTTCAGGCCAGGGCCCACCAAGACAATCAATTAAATTATGCAGCATTTCTTTTTTTGATATCACAACATCCTTTTTATTTTGAGCATTCAAAGCCCTTGACGAACCAAGCACTGCACCAACGGGCGCTGCCCGTAAAAGGGAACGCCTTGTGAGGGGTCTGTTGTGATTTTTCTCCATGGAATTAAAGAGCTGTTATTCATAGAAAATAATAACAGGTAATTCATCCATCTTATTCAGATGAATGAATTATTCCACTGCCGTTAAAGTCATTATGCCTTTCATTATGCGCCAGTACCCCGGAAAAGTGCATACATAAATATATTTTAAGTTCTTCTTCGTAACTTTTTTAAAGACTAATAAAGACATACTCAAAAAACTCTAGCAAAGAACCCCATACCTTAAGAAAAACCGCACCTAATCTCCCATATTG
>JAAZZC010000214.1 GCA_014239335.1 Verrucomicrobiales bacterium | reverse complement strand
TCCAATGGCTCTGTAATTGGTCCATGTCACATGCCTTGGTATCATTCCTAGGTGACCGACTACGGGAATTTTTTCATTACACATTTTTTCTATTATGCTGGTACTTGCCGAACAATAAACGGAACTTGCCCCCATTTCGAGAGCCTTGAATGAGACTCGAATAGCCTCTTCAGCACTTGCCATGCCATGAGGGGTTGCTACCGAAATAAAACTATTAGGGGCCGCTTCAATGATACGAGGTAATCTTAACTGGGCTTCCATTGAGTCAAAACTACAGCTCATAAGATCTACTCCTGCCTCTTCAGCAGCGGCAGCTTCTTCGGGAGATTTCACGTGAATGTGAGTTAGGCACCGAGTCCCTTTTAATTTTTGGAGGTCATAAACGGTATATTTTTTTCTGGGTCTTAACATAGTCTCATTAATCAAATATTAGAGCGCGAGGTAATTGGCAATAGATAAACGATCATTATCAGGTCTTTAATCTTTTCGATAATGCATGCTTACCCATTTACCTTTCCGATATATTACTGGATTGGTTAAGGGTGTTTTTTGTGCGCTCTTAATCACACTATTTTCGTGTTCTCTTAGAATGCCAGATAATATCAAGTTTCCTCCGGGCGCTAATGCGGTGGATATCTTAGAAAGGTTTGCGTTGAGGACATTCGCAAAAATATTAGCAGTGATGATGTCCCAGTACTTTTTTTTCTTTGGTTTCCATTCGAATAGGTCCGCTTCATATATGTATATATCAGTCGTTTGATTTCTCAACATATTGAGTTTTGCGACATTTATTGCAGTCGAATCAAAATCAAAACATTCGACTATTTTTGAGCCAAGCATTTTTGCGGCGATAGCCAATATGCCTGTGCCTGTTCCGATATCACATAATGACCATTCTTTATTATTTTTTTTATGTTCTTTTGCAAGGTCGACAAGTAACCGGAGACAAGTCGAAGTTGTTTCATGATCCCCGGTCCCGAAAGCGAGTGCAGCTGGTATTGAAATCACACCACGTCCTTCAAATTTTTTACAGATTTTGTTAATTTCCGATTTTTTATTACTGTCGGTGATAATGAGCCGGTCTCGAATCTTGATTGGAGGACGTTCAGAGGAAGAGTTTAGTTTAGCCCAATCTTTAATTTTTAGTTTTGATAATTGCCCACCAAATTCATTTAAAAGTTTTTGTGCGTCATTTTTATCTTTACAATAAACTTCGATACGGAATCTTTTTTTTCCGGGCAGCTCAGTAATGACGGCATTGGTTTGAGCTAGACCCAAGAACCGCTCTTCTAATATTGACTGCTTGCTAACAGGACTCACCTTTGACCAAACAAACATCCTTTTCAGTTTATTGAGTTATCATAAAAAAGGCCCTTGATGAGGGCCTCTATTATGGAAAATGGAGCGGGTGATGAGATTCGAACTCACGACTTCAACCTTGGCAAGGTTGCGCTCTACCCCTGAGCTACACCCGCTTTTCCATGTGCGGGTAGGGAGTTTAGCCGTCCCGAGTCTGTCTTCAAGATTTTTTTGGGTTTCAAATAGCCATGAATTCTACAAATAAGTGAAGATTTACGTCAAAATCATGCAAATTTGGATAATGGCAGGTCTTTTAAGTAATTAAAATACTATGCAAATTTTCTAGGTTTGCGATGCACTAATGCATGAGCATCTGAGTGATTGGTTATTTTCATTTCCTCTTGGTTCCACATGAGTTTTTGACCATGGAAACGGTTGGCAATATTGCCAAGCAATGTTGTTTCGGTGAGAGGAACTGCAAAGTCGAAATTAGAAGTGGTCTTATCTTTTCCGAGACAAGCATCAACAAATGAGTGGTAATGGCTCCGACCTTTGAGCTTGGGCCTAGTCAGCCCTTTATTTCTTGAATAAGGAACTAACTGAGGACCTCCGACATGAGGTAATAAAAGATTACCAGTCTCTCCGATGAAGAGGCTCCCTCCACCAGGAAGTTGCCGGTCATCTTTCTCAAATCCTGCTAATTTTCTTGGAGGCTTCTTTCCGCCATCGTACCATCGAACGGCGATCCTGTCTCCGGCCGTCCATTTAGTGCCTGGAAAATCATATTCGTAAGTTGCCCATGCTGGCCAATTTTCGGTGTTCCATTTTTCATTCTGAGCCCAATCATCAGGTACCCCAGTCGCAATGACACTCTCGGGCGCTGTGAGCTCAAGGGCTTTGAATGGTGAGTCCATGATATGACACATAAAATCACCTATTGGCCCGGTCCCAAAGTCCTGCCAGGCGCGCCAGTTAAAGGGATGATAGATTCCGTTTTTAAATGGCCGTTCTGCAGCTACTCCAAGCCATTTATCCCAGTCCAAAGTTTTTGGGATCGGGTCAGCACCCGGAGGTCTGCCCTGACGAGGGAAAGTTGCTCCAGACCATGCGTGCACTTCTTTTATTTTACCGATGACTCCGCTTTGGATGAGCATTACCGCTGAACGGTATTCGATACTGGATTGGATCTGATTACCCATTTGGGTGACAACCCCTGCCTTCTTGGCGGCTTGCCCCATGGCCCGGGCTTCGGAAATTTCGTGAGCTAGTGGCTTTTCACAATAGACATGCTTTCCCCGCTCCATTGCATCTATGGCAACGCTCGCATGCATATGATCAGGTATGGCTATTTGTACTGAATCAATTTTATCACCTTCATTTGTAAGCAATTCACGCCAGTCCTGATACTTGCGGGCGGTAGGAAATTTTGCAGCGGCCTTAGACATTCTTGCAGTGTCGACATCACAGATAGCAGTAACATTGACATTGGGATGAGAAGAGATGTTGCTCAGATCGCTCCAGCCCTGCCCGTCACAGCCTACGACCGCGTGACTTAATTTTGAGTTTGGAGATGCAGAAGAGAGTAAATTTGGGATCACTACTGGAGCAGTGGCTGCGAGTGATAATCTCTTGAGAAAGCGCCTGCGTGATGTTTGAATAGAAGACATAAATAGATATTGTTATTAACAGACCTTATCTGCGAGAAAAATCGACTCCAAATGAATATGCCTACGAGTTGAAGTTATTTCTTTAAAAGCTATCATTTTAATTCTGAAACTTGATGTCCGATAAATTAGCTGAAATCATATCCCATAAGAGGCAAGAAATTGAGCCCCTAATCCAGAGAGCTGAAAAGCTCAGGTATGCGGCATTGGAAAGGAATGAATTCAAGTCATTGGCTTCCGCAATAAATGTGAGTTCTGACCGGCTCGGGCTCATTGCTGAGGTCAAGAAGGCGTCGCCTTCTGCTGGTATAATTGCTCAGAATTTTGACCCCGTCAGTCAAGCCAAGAAATATGCTGATGCTGGTGCTAGTGCCATTTCTGTTCTCACTGATGAAAAGTATTTCAAAGGCAAGTTAGAATATCTTATCCAGATACAACAGGTCGTTGACGTCCCGGTTCTGAGAAAAGATTTTATAATCCATGAATCACAGATCTATGAAGCTTCAGTTGCTGGAGCTGATGCTATCCTTCTAATAGTCGCTGCTCTGAGCCAGGAGGACCTCGAGAGGCTTTTTGATTGTGCTAATGCCTATCAGCTGGAAGTTCTAATGGAGGTCCATGATCTACCAGAACTTGAGAGGGCACTGGAAACTGATGTGAAAATTATTGGTGTAAATAATCGTAACCTGAAAACATTTGAGGTTGATCTAAAAAATACTGAATCAATCAGTGAGGAAGTTCCTGAAGATATTCTTTTTGTTAGTGAGAGTGGAATAAAAACGCCTCAGGATGCTTCCCTCGTTGCTAGCTGGGGAGCAGATGCGGTTCTGGTAGGTGAAACTCTTATGAGGACTGATGATGTTGCTTCGACAGTGAAGGATATCATGGAATCACCTGCGTCTTAATTAGGCTGAAACAAGCGCTTCAGAACTTTTAAACGGTTTGGTTTTTCTTTACCCCTTTTAGTAATTTTTTGATTCTCATGAACATGGCAAAGGTGTTTAGGGACCAGGTCTTGAGGGATATTTTCGCGGTACGTATTTCCTGATTTTTTGCAGTTCCTACCTGGTAGTTGCCCACTTGTGCGGCACAGAGTTAATTCAGTCATTGTAGCAGAACTGATCATCTCATTTGCTGGATACCCGTACTTTTCACAAGCGAACATTATTCTTGTCCAGATTGGCAAGGCAACGTTACTCCCGTAAGCGCCAGAAATGATGGTCTTAGGCTCGTCAAGGCCTGCCCACACACCACACGTGACTTTATCAGTGAAGCCAACGAACCAAGTGTCTTTGAAGTCATTTGTTGTGCCGGTCTTTCCTCCTGCCGGCTTATGGAATCCAAGGGACCTTGCCCGGGCACCTGTACCGTTAGCCGATACTACTTTTTCAAGAACTTTTGCAGTTACCGCACAAGGAGCTTGCGGCAATGCCGGGTAACTTTGTGCTGCAGCTCGATAGAAAACTTTCCCACTACCATCTTCAATATAATTAATAGTGAAGGCTGGAACTCGACCTCCATTATTAGGAAATACCGTGTATGCACTAGTTAAAGATTCAAGATCACAGTCGAGATTTCCTAGAAATAACTGGGGGGTTATTTTTTCATCTGCAATATTTATGCCGACGTTAGCAGCGGTCTTTGTAACGGATTTCATTCCGGCAATGTTACCGACCCTGACGGACATTGTGTTACGGGATTTGATCAGGCCATAACTGGCACTTTGCAATCCCATCGATTTACGATCAGCATTTTTAGGGTTCCAAGCCGCATTAATGTTTTTGATCTCCCCTTCTCTCAGTGGACCATCATCAATGAGTGATCCGGGCATGAGTCCTTTATTAAATGCAGCAGTGTAAACGAAAGGTTTGAATGCTGATCCGATTGGCCTTTCCGCTGTAGTTGCTCGGTTGAATAGGGAATGTTTGATGCTCCTGCCGCCTACAATGGCGAGGACCGCGCCGGTTTCGTTATTGAGTAATACTGCAGCGCCTTGAAGATAATTGGGAGTTCCTTTGGCTCCTCTTAGTTCGAATTGCTTTTTTGTTTGATGTTTATAACCGGGCCATTTTTCAATGGATAAGAGGCCTTCTTCAATTGCTCTTTCGGCTACTCTTTGAAGACGGAGATCAATGCTGGTATAGATTTTGAGCCCACCATCTTCGGCATTTGACTCACTCAGAGCGTCATTCAGGTCCCGTCTAATAGCATCTAGCGCATAACTGTTAATGGATTTCTTTTGAACGGGCCTTTGTTTTAAGACTCGAACGCGCTGAACCGTTGCGCTTTTAAATTCTTTGTTCTGTATAGCTCCTTCAGAAAGCATTCTTTTGAGGACAGTTTTGCGTTCTGAGTTAGCATCATCGTAATGACGGAAAGGTGAAAAACGGTTAGGCCCACGGATGATGCCAGCCAACATTGCCGACTCACTTAGAGTCATCTCTGAGGCTCTTTTACCAAAGTAAGAAATACTTGCCATTTCAACGCCATAAATTCCTGAGCCGAAAAAGATTCTGTTCACATAAAATTCTAGTATTTGTTCTTTCGTGTAATTTTTCTCAATTCGGCGGGCCAGCATTAGTTCGATTAATTTTCTATGAAGTGTTTTTTGGCTCATCAATTCCCGGAAGCTGTTCCTTGCTAGTTGCATTGTAATGGTGCTCGCTCCTTCACGTTTGTTCCTAAAAACGTTGCGGTAAGCTGCCCTGAGAACACCGGTAGGATCAATGCCTCCGTGGTCATAAAAGCGTGCATCCTCTCGTATTAAGAGGGCTTTTACAAAGTGTTGGGACACTTGATGAATCGGAACAAATCTTGCCCCTGTACCATGCAATTTACCAATTTCATTACCATGGCAGTCGAAGACTACTGAGCTTCTAGGCATTCTCCCGAGTTTTTTCAGGTCATAATTTCTTGCCATTAAGGAGTAAACTCCGAGTACCACACCAAGTCCTATGAGGGCAATGAGCCCGCACAGTGTTCCAAGTTTTAGGATGAGTCGGATCCTGCCAAAGCGTTTAAGCTTTTTTTTGCGCATTAAAAATTGCCTTAATTTAAGGGGGAAAAGAATCTTACAATCGTTTATATTTATAAAAATTCAAGATTTCATAATAAAATAGCAACTTCCAGAACTTTTGCAGTAATTGATCTTATTTTCATGGCCGTGAGCTTGTAGTTGGATTCATAAAAGTGTCATAGTTTAAGAATGAGAACTTGTGCTTTTCTTTTCATCTTTCTGGGAACCCTTCCTCTATTAATTTCCTCTCCTCGGACTCTTCCCGAGGGAAGTTCACTCGAAGACAAGAGGCTCTTGGCCCTGAAGGATTTGCATGGTTATTTCCCTTTTGAACCTCCCCAATCAGTCGAAGAGTGGTCTCATCGTTCAGCGAAAATAAGACACCAACTTAAAGTAGCGGTTGGCCTTTATCCTGAACCTAGTAAGTGTCCGCTA
>JAAZZC010000125.1 GCA_014239335.1 Verrucomicrobiales bacterium | reverse complement strand
GAGAGGCACGAACTCTAATAAAACCGAAACCAATAAAGGAAACTCTATCACCTCGCAAAAATCCCTATTCTCTCTCACCTCCAAGAAAAGACCAAAAAAGAAAAACAAGGAATCAACTCCAGATCAAGATAGCATCGACCCTTACTTTGACCCAGAAATAAAAAAACTCATGGATCAATTAGGAGTTCGAGTCCCTTCCCGTGATGAATTGGAAAACTACATCACAAAAAACGATAACGATGTTGAGGCGATAATAGCAGCAGGAATTATCCTAAATGACTCTTCTTATTATATTAGAGCCCTCGAAAATAATCCCAATGATGCGCATGCTCTATATTTACTTGCCCTTAACGACTCTACCGAAGGGTCAATTAAAATAGATCTCGCAAAGAAACTCCTCAAAGAGCAACCAAACAATGTTATGGGCTCATACCTTCTTGCTTCACTTCAAGCCGAATCAGGTGATACTGATGAGTCTATTAAAACATTACTCGGTTCTTTTAACCAAAAAGGATACGAAGATTTCTATAATCAAACATCACTTAAAGTGGAGGATGCATTGCGAGGAACGGGAAGCAGTAAAACTGGATCAACTTTATACAGCTTATGGAATGTACCTGTTCCTATCCTCTCCAAGATAAATAAAACTGCAAAAACAGTTATGACATTTGTGCCAGAATCGAATCCTGAAAGGGCCCATGAACTCCGCTCACTTACCGCATCCATAGGGACAGAAATTGTTAACGAGGGAAACTTAATAATTCATGAACTTGTCGGCATATCTGCTCAAATGATGTCCCTCAAAGGAATGGATGATAATGATCCTTCTCCCTTCGAAAGTTTATCTGTAAAAGAAGCTCGCGAATCATTAGAAGAGAGAAAAGGTTTAATCCGTAATTTAAATATATTAAATCCAAAGGACTTTATTACGATGGACGCTACCCTCATTGAAAGTTATATGAATCGTGTGAGGACAGTTGGGGAATATGAAGCCACTAGATGGCTAAATCAAAGGAGCAATCAATAATTACCTGGAAACAACGTAACCACAGTAATTGATTAATATGTTTATCAGTTAAGTTCTATATCCTCAACGTCAGCAAGAACTGTTAACGCATCCTCCATAATGGATCTTGCCTGAGCTGTCTTACGGTAAAGCAGAGAATGTAGCATCACATCTTCTTCGTTCCGACTCTCACACACTTTACAGTAGTCTTCAAAAACGGTAAGAGCAGTTAAGAGAGCCGACAAGTGATGTGGGCATTCACAATCAATGCTTGTAGATATTTTGGCAACACGGGAAAGAACTTCCTGCGAGTACTTTTTGGGCGGAATAGTTTCAGGATCTGAAGTTTGCAAGGAATCATCGTCCTCTCTCAATTCTACAAATTCAAGAGAAGAATTTCTAATTGTAGCCATTGCAAGATCAGCTTCACAAACAGCCTTAAGATCTTCTGAAGAAATAGGAGCCCTCAATGGAGTAATGATGCTGGAAGAGTCCTCCATTAATTGCCTCGCAACTTCCTGAGTGTAGTGATAAATGACAACAGCGCGTGTAGCTCCAGAGGCCATTGTAGTCTCTGTTATTGCTTGTACAGTTTCAGGAAATACGTTGGGGCATTGCATCACAACAAGATCAACCTGCTCATTATCCGATGAGGATTGCCAAGCCTCAAAATCATCAAAATGTATTACTATCTGTGAATTAGAATTGGCAATACCAACTGACTCCAGAAGTTCTGACGTCTGTAGTCCAATTGCTATGATGCGAGTCTTAGCAAGGTTTGTCTCTTCATCTGGATTAGAATTTTTTTCAATATTTTCCATTTTTCAAAATTGGGTAATATAGTTTATAAACTTTATACGTGATTTTTTTCTCTTTGGATCTCTTCCGTTTTATAACAATAGTAAATACGATACATTATTAGCTCTAATTCGTTTAATCTTAAGATTCATTCATTAGCGTAGGATTAGATCCTAAATTTTCTCTCAACCGCTGATATGCATAACGGATCCGAGACTTCGCAGTACCTATTGAAATTCCTAAGTGTTTAGACACCTCAACATGGGTCATCCCAGAATTAAAAACCAACTCAATCACTTCGCGTTGTGGATCAGGTAATAATTTAACTGCATCAAAAATTATTTTTGCTTTTTCTTTTTGAGTCAGAAGGTCAGCCGCCGTTCTGTCATCAGGTTCAGGGATAGATTTTTCAGTATATTCATCAATTTCATAAAGAGGCAATCGACGCTTCTTCGAACGTATCCTATCAATGCATCGATTCTTCATCATAACAGCCATCCATGTGAAAACTTTAGCTTTCTGAAAATTAAATTTATGAGCATTTTTCCAGACAAGAACAAAGACGTCTTGGATCACCTCCTCCGCTTCTGCGGAATTAGAAAGAATTTTCATCGCCATTGAGTGCAAAGGCCTTGCGGTTTTTTCATGCAAAATTTGCAATGCACGATTGTCCCCTTCAGCTATTCTCTGAAGCAACTCTTGCTCTTCGTAGTCCTTAGGATCTGACATTTAAAAGAACCCTCTTGGGATCAATGGCATTTTTTTAGAGTATAGATCATTCCTTACCGATAAAGCAATCAAGACCTCACTTGAATTCCCAGCTCTCCAATTACAATAACACCTTAGAGAATGGGATCATTTTAAGATAACACCATAAAAGTTTTTTGCCTGGCCTTTGTATAAGATCATCGGACTTGAACGCATCTTGATATAAAGAAAACAAGGCACTATTGATCCCTCGACATTAGCCTAACCTTTAAGATCAATAATATGTCAGTTAAATGTGACTCGAATATTCCAGTAGACTTATAATATTATTTACCTTATTTTTGTAATTATGAAAATTTCGCTTCTTACCATTCTGAGTTTTTTCTTTAGCCTGCTTTTGTTTACATCATGCGGAAAAAAAGAAGCCCCTGAAACTGAGAATCAAGCCACTGGGAATGCCACACAAGAAAAAGTAGAGGAGCCTAGTACAGAGGAAAAAGAACCTGCTCCCAAAAAGGAAGAGCCGGCGCCTTTACTGCCTTTACTAACTCCTGATGATGCCCCTCCAAGTAAGATTGATAAGACTGAAGAATCTGACAAAGAAACAATCGACAAACCCACCGAAGAGGAGCCAACTGCGAAAGTTGAGACCCCCGCCCCAGTCACCGCCTTTGTAAAAGAGCTTCAGGACAAAGGCATAACCAAAGGATTCTTGGAACTGGAGAGGCTTGAAGAGATTGGTCAAGAAAACCCCGCCCTGGCAATTGAAGCCATGAAGGACTTGGTTGGGAAACTTACTACAGTTAATACTGATAGTTTACCTGAAGATCTCAGGGATGGGGTTAACTCAATGCGAGGCGGCCTCAATAGTATGGTTTTGCATATGGAAGAAATGCCAATTCCTACAGATGTTCTTTCCGGAGGCGAAGAAGCCATTGGTGCATGGTTTTTAAAACAATCAACTGAAGACCCTGACTTCGCTGAAGACTTTGGACTGACCATGCGCGAGTGG
>JAAZZC010000112.1 GCA_014239335.1 Verrucomicrobiales bacterium | reverse complement strand
CCTCATACACGGGTCCTTCCTCTTCTTCTTCTTCCTCCTCCTCTTCCCCCTCTTCTTCACCTTCACCGAAGAGCTCCTCAAAAAGCTCATGTGCAGCTTCTTCAGAACTTTCCTTGCGCCACTCAATTTCTTCCCTCATCGATTCAGCTTCTTCCTCTTCTCCTTCCTCAATGAGTCTATCAATCAATTCAGCATCCATTTTGTTCCTGAATCCCAAGTGCTCAATGAGCAATTCACCAATAATTTCCTCTCCCTCAGCCTCTGATATTTTCCCTTCTTCTATTTTCCACATCTGGTACTCCATGGCTGAAAAATTATCAGCGAGGAGAGCGACCCAATGAGCTAATTCTTTCCCATCTTCTTCCTCTGCCTCCTTGTACTCTTCTTGTATTTCCTCGATCCTCTGTTCTGCTTCAATTAATATTTCAGAATATTTTTTTGCCTCTGCCTCGGAAATAATCTTAAGAATTTTTGGGGTATGTTTTTTAAGGAAATCCTGAGTCTCCTTGTCCAGATCAACAGCGAATAGTAAATTCCCGCCAATAAATAATAACGACGAAAAAGAAACAACGCTGAACCACGCAAATAAATTCCTAAAGAGCATAGCGAATCAATGAGTGTATTAATCCTAATATCTGGATTTTATTTTTCCAGTTCGGATAAAGTCATTGATCAACGTATTAACTTTTTCACCCTTTGGACCAAGCCCGTGACCAGCTCCAAAAATCTTGAGATGTGTGACGTTAGCTTTTTTGTAAGCATAAGAAACAATTCCAGAGCTAATTTCATTGCCTTTATTATCTGCAATCCTCTTTCCTTTAAATCCTTTTTGTTGGGCCCAATAGAAGGCAGTGTCCTGCGCTGATAAATGGATTGCATTTCTGCCTCTCTTTCCTCCAGCATAAGGAACAACTCTATCCTCAGTGCCATGAACAGTCAGTATGGAACTTTTTGCTACAGGCTTTTTCTTAACATCATATTTTCCATTCTGATCATCAGATCTTTGCCAAAAAGATCCATCATGGTATTGCCCCTCCTCCATGGAAGAAACCATTGCTACAACATTTCTTATCAAGTTCTCATCATCTATCTCAATGAGTAAGCGAAAGATATAACCAGCCCCATTAGAAAACCCAACCATTGAAACACTAGATAGATCGGCTTTTGGATAATTAATTTTGAGAGCTTTTATAATCTCTTTAAAAAAATCAGTGTCTGGAGCCTTGGTTGCCTCATCCGAAATATTCCAGCCTCTTCGATATCCTTGAGGCGATACAACAAGGTAATCACTAAAACGTTTTGCCCATCCTCTAATCATATTGCTGGCCTGACCGCCACCGCCATGGAAAACAAAAAGGACAGGGATTTTTGATTTTATTTTTTCTGGAACACTCACAAAATACTCACGGTCGTACCCCTCCTTCTCTTGGTCCCAAGATTGACGAATCACGTGACGCTTGAATTGACCCGAATCAGGTTTCCTAACTTTTCTCTTCTCTGGTTCTTCAGGACCAACTGTAGCCAATAGATGCTCCTCAAGGTTCACTTTTCCGTCACCATTCTTATCGACGTTTTTAAAATTTTTTCTAGGTCCCTCTGGAACCTCACTAGGAATTAGAAAACCGTCCCCATTCTTATCCCATCCTTTAAATCCTTTTTCAGATTCCGCTCTTTCGTCTGCAGAACTAAAAGGGACCCACAAAAAGAGTGCACAGCAAATAGTTGTCTTTCTTAAATTCATTAGGCTTTAAAATACATTATATGAAGTGAGAAATCATTTAGTTTCTACTTTCCTCTTCATACTGGACATTACGTATCGGTGTTCTATCCCAACACACTTCTCTTCGAACCAATGCCAGTACCAGCGCGGCTGAAGAATTGACCGAATCAAGTCAGTTCTTATAACTTCAACATAATCAGAGTGCTGCACAAAGCGGTAACGGGCACTGTCGATTTCTAACCATTCTCGAACTTCGAAAGAATCAATGATTTTAAGCTCAATGTTCTTCCCGTAATTCTCCTCTGTGATCTCCTGCAATATACTTCCCTCATCAAAGTGACAGACCCTTTGACTATCAGGCAAGAGGACACAATTCCTCGGCACAGGTAAACCAATAAATTTCAAGAAAGAATCGTTCCCGTCGATCTGACCGGATTCTCTCACAACGTTCCATACCTGCTCCATTGGGGCATAAAAATTCATACTAGTCGTCACTTCAAGTGGTCGCAAATCTCGGTCCTCACGGTCAGTCCATCCGACAAGAGTCATGAGTGACAGACTAATTAATATGACCATGTAATTTCCATACCGGTGAATAAATCTTTTCGCAACCTGGTATCCTAAAAAGGCTCCCACACCCATTGTAATCATAACGATCGGAAAAGTTACCAAGATACATAATATAGCTTCCCATCCACTGACCAAAAAAAGAACTGAACAAAGGAGTGAAGTTAACAACATGATTGCCAACATCCCTTGGCCCCTCTAAGTGAAAGCAATCACGAACCCGGTGAGGAGCGGGACCATGATAAAGAGGCCCGGACCATAATCATGATTCAATGTATAACCCAATACCACTACCCCACTAGCGACTAGAGAATTAACGATGGCATGATACCAGCACCTACGGTCCCAACGGAAAATTGAGCCATTCTTTTTTTCTGTTTCAGATTCTTCTGACATCAACTTACCCAGACACTCCAAAAATAGCTTCTTTGCTTAAAAATGTCTATGTCTTCTTCTGCCTAGCTAACCAATCAAAAATTGCTGAGGGTATCATTTCATGACCCCCATCAAATATAGTAACACGAGTGGCTTTTGATTGGCCGCGCCAGAGGGGTTGCCGGTCCTTTCCGTATGATGGATCAGCGCCCGCTCTTTTTAGAGATTCAGGGACCTTTGATTCTTGTGTGAAATAATCGATCTGTTCTTGGGTTAACTTGAGGGAGCTTTCGGCGAGCAAATTAAATGCTTTTAGAGAGTGGCTGATAGGTACGCTCCCCTCATGCCCGTCACGGATCCCAGCATTAATATCTAACGGAACATTGGATGCTTTACCGAGCCATGTGAGTGGTGATCGTTTGCGATATTCAAGATCCACTTCGGAACTATCCCCCGGCTTCCCCTTACATGAAATTTCAAGATCCTTGTAGTAACGGCGCCCGGATCTCTTACACTCAGCGTGCCAGGCAACACAGTCCGTGATCGGAACCCAAGAACTGACACCGGCCCAGATGACAGGGGCCCGCCCAGCCATCTGTAGGGCCATGTGCCCACCACCAGAAGCACCGGCAAGATAAATCCTGTCCGCATCAATTCCTGTCTTTTCCTTCGCCCATTTAACAGCATCAATGATGTCACTCACTGCAAGATCGGATCCGCAAGCCTCCGGGTCCTTATTAGGACCCCGAAAATCGGGATGTATGAATGCCCATTGACGTTCAATGCAACCTTCCGCAAGCGGAACGTTATAGGTGTTCTGCCATCCACTGCTCCACGTATGCAAAGCAACTAAAAGCGGTACTTCTTTTTTGGATTCCGGCGCAAAGAAGAGGGCATTCTGAAGGGCTCCATCCACGGAACTCTTTATCTGAACTTCTCTTACCTGTTGTGGATATTTACCGTCCGCATGTCCGTTAATAATGAAGGCACCAACTAAGAAAAAGATTAAAGAGAAGGCACTAGGCTCATTGAACCTAGTGCCCTTGATCTTTGAATTTCGGTTAATTAAAAAAAACAAATTGAGTACTTATCAGAAAGAATCGATGTTCAATTACTCATCCATTACCATGACGCGGAAAAATATTTTTGGAACGCCCGGCTCAGGATTTTCAAAGCTATAGGATGTCGTTTCCCCTGCTTCACCAAGGATGCCATCATCAACGTCAGCGTCAAAGTCCTCAAGATTCAGAGAATAGAAAATACCATAAGTTTTCCCTGCCCTTGAATTCCAAGTGAGTTCAATGTTTTCCGTATCCTTCTCATAATTTATTTCGACAATCTCATTCAGAGCCCCTGCCCCGACTTCACCAAAATACTCAATTTCCCCAATCTCATGGGCAGCACCATTGGTTCTGGTCACATCATATTTGATGAATGTGTAGGGATCTGATGGTCTCGGAAGATTAAATAAATAAACTTCCTCATCAGCTTTCCAGATCGGCTCATCATCACTTTGTTCGAAGATTGGCTCAAAGCTTTCCCCATCATTAGATCCATAGATTCCCCAGTCAAGTGGGGCCCTGTTATGGGAAATAGAATCGTTACTGGCAGCAACGACAAAATGGGAAATAGAAACAGGCTCCTCAAATTCCACAGTGATCCATTGCGGAGCACCTGCACAGCACCACTTAGCAGGTCCTCCTCCAGTCGTATTATCAAAAAGATCAAAGGCTCCCTCATTCCCAGCACCCTGACCTGAGAAATAATTTTCATCACTCGCGTTGATACTGATCCAGTTGAAGTCCGTGCCAGCGGTCTGCGGAGGACCCGGGTCGGTCGGTCCCTCAACACCGTCATTTTCCGGGTCCGTTAAATCATTTTGTAATAAGGCTCCTGTTCCTACCCCTAACAAAGTGATTACTGGAACGTCCGGCAAACTGTTCTTATCACTCGGGTCACTTCCTTGAGCCACTTCAATACTATCTCTGAATCCGTCATTGTCCGTATCAGCATTGTTAGGGTCCGTGCCAGTATCGTCCTTACTGACGAAGGTTCCGGTATTCGTCTCTACCCCGTCCAGAAGTCCGTCATTGTCAGAATCAGCTTTTTTAGGATTAGTTTCAGTGACGTTGAGTTCATCTCCATCATTGAGACCGTCCTCATCAGTGTCTGCCGTGTCTGGCTTGGTCCTCGCCTCGAGTTCTTCAATATTGGTGAGTCCATCATTGTCCGGGTCCCCTTCAGGATCATCGACTCCGTACTTCTCTTCCCAGGCGTCAGGTAAACCGTCACCGTCCTCATCGTCTTGCGTTGCACCGATCGGGCTCGCTCCATCCGCTAATGCCTTAATTGTTGCTCCCGGAAGGACTTCTCT
>JAAZZC010000177.1 GCA_014239335.1 Verrucomicrobiales bacterium | reverse complement strand
TGGCTAAGTGAAAGCTTCACTGGAGACGCTAAACTTGGTCGTGAAGTGCTTGCAACGATTGGATCCCTCACATCAAGTGGCAGATCAGAACCTTCATCCTCTGCACGACTTCGAAGACTCGCTCTACAAAAAACGGCTACAGAATCGTTACTTGAAATTAGTGAAATAAAACTCAACGAGTGGTCCGAAATATTAAATATACTTGCTTTGAATTGGCTCTCCGAAGCCTCTTATAGCTATAAACGGGACGCCTCAAAAACGCTTAGCCCAAGAATGCGATGGGATCAGTACGGCAACATGTATTACGAAAACCCTAAAGTAAATTCTACGGCCACTCCGAGTAATGTTCCCGGTCCAATCGCCTCCGGAGAACTGCTCAAAGTCCGCCCAAATAAAAACTGGATCCGTCAAATTGATGCTGATCTGCAACCACAGTTTTCTACTCTATATGCTCAGCTATATCTTAAAGTAAACGAGCCGGAAGAAGCTTTTCCTTACATTCAGAAAGTTTCTGCTAATTACCCCGAAACCGGAAAACGTCTGGCCGAAGAATTCTTGCGTGTCTGGGCTGATAATCATAACCCCAATGCGAATCGTAACCGTACTTATCGATACGGTTATATGTATGGATATAATCAAAGAGCAAATTCCATCCCACTGACCCGCTCCAAGCAGGAGCGCAGCCTGACCGAATTAGCTAACTGGGTGAGTAAATTGCAATCCTTGCCGATAGGTGAAATTAACCAAGACAAACTTGCCGAAGCCTTCACTAAAATTCATAGCCGTGCCGAGGTGTACAAAATGACCGCAATCACCAAAGTGTTCGGAACCTTTAAGAAAATGAACCCTAAAACAGTTGCGGCTTTGGCCAACACTATGCGGGTCAACCTCGCGACAGTCTGGCGCGATCCTAAAACACAGCAAGATGCAAAGACAAAACGCAAAGATGATGAAATCCTTGCCGAAGTAGTGGCAGGATATGAAGGCATAGATAACATTCTGGGAAACACTATCGAAGCTCATCCTGAAGATTGGCGCCTCCATCTAAGAAGGGCCTGTCTAGCACTCGACAAAATAAACTTTCAACAGGAATCGGAAAAGAGCTCAACTTATACCATCGATCGAAAGAACAGTTATGAGATGTTCTCAAAAGCTGCTGAACTATACATCTCGACCTCATCTGGCAACGAAGAAGAAGAAACAACCGAGGCCTTTGAGCACTGGTTCTACGCTGCCTTAGGTGCAAGTGATCTGGGTGCACTTCGCGAAACGCAGCTACCCGCTCCACGACAAATTGAAAAAATCAGAGCTGCTTTTTCTGGTTTACCGAACAAATCCGCAGAGCGGCACCTGGCCCGCTTTGCAAACGCTCTCGCCGCGAGGATCAGTTCAGTGAAACCAGAACTCAAACAACGTTACCTTCGTCATGGCTTATCAATAGCAGGTGAACATGAAAAGGCCAGTGAAGCTCAAAAGCTTTTTAATTACTATAACGACCTGACTACTGAGATTCAGCTCGTGGCAAGGATCGATGGCTCAAGCACTGTCGGTCATAACTCCCCCTTCGGAGTCTTCGTTGACATTCGCCATACCAAAGAAATAGAACGCGAATCCGGCGGCTTCGCCAAATACCTTACAAATCAAAATAATTCCAGCTACGCCTATAACTATGGGAGACCAACACAAAATTATCGTGAGAAGTTCGAGGACATTACCCGATCAACGCTTTCAGAACATTTTGATGTTATGTCAGTTACATTTCACGACAGCAAAGTCACTTCGAGAGGGGCAGGGCAAGAAGGATGGCGCATTACCCCTTACGCATATGTTTTACTTAAGGCACGCACTCCGGAAGTTGACAAGATACCTTCGATGCAGATCGATCTGGATTTTCTAGATACTGGAGGATTTGTGATTCTTCCAATAGCCACCGCACAAATTCCAATCGATTCTAAGCCCAAGATTGGTGAGCCTCGTCCCACTGAAAACCTTAAAATTGTTCAAATACTCGATGAGAGGGAAGCCGATCAGGGTCTGCTCAAAGTTGAAGTTAAAGCCTCATCCAATGGTCTGGTTCCAGAATTTGATCAATTACTTAAGTCAAGCCTAGATAACTTTACCCTAACCGATTCATCTGGAGGAGAGATTTCCATAGCCAGATTAGATGCAGAATCTAAACAGGGAAGTCCTATCACTGAAAGGAACTGGATGCTCACTTTTACAAAAACACAAAAAGGCACAAATAACTCTGCTATTTAGTTTAGTTTTCCAGAACAAGTAACCGAAACTAAGGAAATGCTTTTTCAGCGCTATGATGACGCTGATTTAGTTGCTGCCAGTCAAACCATAATATTAGAACAGAATTACAGTCAGAAAAATTCGAAATGGCTTGGGTTGGCTCTACTTCTATTCCTCATTCTAGGATTAATAGCCTTGAAATTTAAAAGGCGAAACCTAACAAGTTCAGGGAGCAAAGAAAATATCTCTAACTTTAATGTTCCAAATGAAATTACACCTTTTTCTGTTCTTGGCCTTTTGCGAAAAATTCATAAAGAAAAAGATTTTCCCGAAGACATTCAATTACAGTTAGATGAATCCATTGAATCTGTTGAAAAGCAATATTTTGATCGAGAAGATGAACGGTCCCTCAACCTAAAGAACATTGCAGAAGAGTGGGTCAATCGAGCAGTCTAATACAGAGGTAAAGCAGTATGCCGCTCTCATGATCAATTGGCACAGTTAAACCTCAACGCTAGCGACTGCCATGGCCGCCATTCCTTCACCTTTACCAACAAAACCCATTCTTTCGTTGGTCGTAGCCTTAATACCAATCTGTTCTACTTCTATCCCAAGGGCTTGAGAAATATTTTCTTTCATTGCATTAGCATGAGTCAAAATCTTTGGCTCCTCCGCTATTAGGCTACTATCAATATTAATAATTTTTCCTCCTCGAGTAGCCACTTCCCCTGCTGTTTTTTGGAGAATACTCAGACTGCTGATCCCTTTGATTGATTCATCTGAAGGAGGAAAAAAATATCCTATGTCAGGTGCGCCTACCGCTCCCAGAATAGCATCCGCAATGGCATGACTTAAAACGTCAGCATCAGAGTGCCCTTCAAGGCCCTTGTCCCAAGGAATGTGCACGCCGCCAAGGATTAAGGGTCTACCTTTTACTAACCGATGCACGTCGTATCCTATTCCTGATCTTGATGCCATGATTATTATGAAAGTGTATTTTCTAGAGGTAACTTACCGTTCCACGAACAAATTGAAAGTTTGCCTTTCGTTACATTGCTATCAATAAGATCGACCCTCCCTCCTGCAGCCTCTACTAACAATTTACCTGCAGCAATATCCCATAAACTGATCACTTCTTCTATATAAGCATCTAGTCTTCCACAAGCAATATAAGCTAACGCAAGAGCTGCACTTCCCATCATGCGGGATTTTCTGACCTGAGAAGCAATTTCACGGTAACGGATGAAGCCTGCCTCCATAGCATCTTTGGTCTTGGAAAACCCTACAGTCACCACAGCCTCAGACATTTTTCCACGATCACTCGTTGATATAGGAGAACCGTTCAGCGTCGGCTCGGTTCCAACATCAACTGCCCAAAGTTCATCCATCATAGGGTCATAAATCACACCAAGAATCCATTGATCAGTTGATTGTTGGCGGAGGGCTATTGAAACACAAAAATGTGGAATACCAAAAAAATAATTCACTGTTCCGTCAATGGGGTCAATGATCCACTGATAATCACCACTCTCGGATCCGGCATCTCCTTCTTCACCAAGAATAGAGTGGTCAGGAAAAGCAGCCAAAATTAAGTCCGAAATCAAGGACTTACTAATAACATCCAGTTGTAATTTGATGTCATGTTCTTCAAATGCATCTACGACTTTATCTTTTCCATAATTATCCTTCAATAATTGGCCCGAGGCCTTTGCCGCTTTCTTGGCTATTTCTAGAAATTCACTCATTTATCT
>JAAZZC010000120.1 GCA_014239335.1 Verrucomicrobiales bacterium | reverse complement strand
TTGCCTCATCAACTATTGAATCAATTGAAGAATTCTCATGGTTAGTCGTGCTCACGGGCTGAAAGGCCCAGTAGTTTCTGTCCTCTTCGGAAATACTGAACTTTTCCTCAGCTTCAACATTAGGCTGGAAAGCTATAAATAGGATAGGGCATAAGATCGCCCCAAGAATGTCGGTTCGATTCCTCATCTTTGGAACTTCAGAACTTGGCTTCCCTCCTCTATTCGTTGTAAGTAATCTAGGCTGCGGCGGATCCCGTCTCTGGAATCGTGAAGTGGTTCATATTCGATCAGACATACCCCGTCATACTTCATGTTCTCGAATAGTGGACCATAATCCAGATCATCATCACCAATGGCAACGGCCACCCATCCTTCACCTTTCCTTGTCCAGTCCTTAAGGTGACAATAATTAATACGATCATTAATGAGATCTAGGCAGCAATTTTTGTCTTCGGGACGGACCGCTTTTATGTTGCCCGGATCATAATTGAATCCGACCCTAGGTGGTAACTGTTCCATTAGCCGGATCAAAGACTCAGGATCGGTAGAGACTGAGTTAAAATGATGAGCGGATTCACCCTCATCAAAAGTAATTCCGCCATGAGTCTCAATAGCGATAGTCAATCCTAACCCCTCGCACAATTGATCAGCATCCCAGAAAGCCTTTATCATCCGGTCCCAGATCTCCGAACTAACTTTCTCGACGGGTGTAAATCCAGCAAAGAGTCGAACCTGCTTGGCACCACAATCTGCAGCAGCCTGAATCTGTTTCTTAGACTTCTTCAGCACCTCCAAGTGATCATTTTCATCGGCAAGGGTAAAATCGTTCTCTATGCAACAGAACGGAGTCGCTATACCAAATTCCTCATTCAGAGCCTTGAACTCCGCTATCTCATCTGGTTCTGGAAACTCGGAAAGACGACCAGTCTGATCTCCACCAATTCCAAACTCAAGCCACTTAAAATCAAAGTCCCGTGCAATTTCAAAATGCTCGCGCATTGGTAAATTGCGGAATCCCCATTCTCCACATCCTATCTCAATGACTTTACGTTCGTGCATAGGTGCGAATGATAAATCATAATTAAATCTAACAAAACCCTGTTTTTCCACAGAATTGCCTCAGGGTAATAGATAAAATCTAAGGAACGTGCGAAATGCCATTTTTGGCCTATCTTCAGGGTCATTTATGAAATCTTCAGCAACAAAACTTTATCTACTCGCCCTCTTTTCCCTGTTTCTGGCAATTTTCCCAAGCCTCGGAGCTGACCAGCCTAATGTTGTTATCGTTCTGACTGATGATCAGGGTTACGGAGACCTTTCGTGTCATGGAAATCCGATCCTTAAGACACCTAACTTGGATCGACTGCACGGCGAATCCGTTAGACTCACCGATTACCATGTGGCACCTACATGCTCACCGACCCGAGCCGCACTAATTACCGGTCATTGGACGAACCGTACCGGTGTCTGGCACACGATCATGGGTCGTTCTATGCTTCGTCATAATGAAGTAACAATCGGTAAGATCTTTGGTGACAGTGGTTACCACACGGGCATGTTCGGAAAGTGGCACCTAGGTGACAACTATCCTTACAGACCTGAAGACAGGGGCTTCAAAGAAGTGCTAAGACACGGTGGTGGTGGTGTGGGACAGACCCCAGACTACTGGGACAACGCATACTTTGACGGTTCCTATTTCCATAACGGTAAAGCGGTTCCGGTAAAGGGATTCTGTACCGATGTATATTTTGATTATGCCAAGCGCTTCATTCGTAAAGTAAAGAAAAGCGAAAAACCATTCCTTGTGTACCTCTGCACCAATGCTCCGCACGGACCAATGCATTCACCTGAAAAGTTCAGTAACCCCTATCTTAAGCAGGGAGTTAATGTCGGTAACTTTCTTGGAATGATCGCCAACATTGATGAAAACGTTGGATCAATGAGAGCTTTTCTTAAAAATGAAGGCCTCGCAGAAAATACCATTTTCATCTTCACGACTGATAACGGCACATCAAGCGGTGCAAATATTCACAATAATGGGATGCGTGGTCGCAAAGGAAGTGAATATGACGGTGGGCACCGTGTTCCTTTTTTCATGCATTGGCCAAAGGGAGGTCTCAATAAGGGACGGGACGTGGACACAATCACCTCTTACGTAGATGTTGTTCCAACACTCATTGATTACTGCAAAGTTCAAGCTCCTAAAGGTGTTAAGTTTGACGGTATGAATGTCCGGCCACTCATTGATGGAGCCGTTAAAAAATGGCCAGACCGTATCCTTGTTACAGACTCACAGAGAGTCCGTGACCCGATTAAGTGGCGTAAAAGTTCAGTAATGACTGACCAATGGCGACTCGTAAACGGGAAAGAACTTTATGATATTAATGCTGATCCAGGACAGAAGAAGAACATCGCCAACGCAAACCCTAAAGTAGTAGCGCGCCTCACAAAGTTTTATGATGCGTGGTGGAAAGAAATCGTCCCGACCTTCGGCAACCCGACTGCCATATACCTCGGAGCTGATGCCCCCCTAGCAAACCCAGTAACATTGACCTGCCACGACTGGATTGCTGATGGAAGCACGCCATGGAATCAACGTCACATTCGCAATGCCGAGAAAAAACCTTCTAATACAGGTTTTTGGGCTGTAGATATCAAAAGTGCTGGAGATTATACTGTGGAACTGAGGCGCTGGCCAAAAGAAGCAGGTAAAGCTATCACCGCAGAACTCGAAGCGGGAACCGATGTGCCTGGTGTAAAACCTTTCAGAGCAGCAGTAGGAAAACCATTTGCAGCCATCAAGGCTCACCTAAAATTAGGTGGTAAAGAGTTGATTCTTCCAATCAAGGAAAGTGATGAAGGGGTCACCTTTAAAATTAAACTTAAAGAAGGTAGAGATGAACTTTGGGCCAAATTTACTGATAGCGCTGGTACTCCGATGGGTGCTTTTTATGCATATGTGACCAAGCTCCCGTAACAATGAAAAATTCAACGCTAATAGTCACATCCATTCTGCTAGCTTCGTTTCTTGGAAACGTTACTTTTGGCGAAGAGAATAATCGGAAACCCAATATTGTCTTTTTCCTCGTCGATGATCTCGGATGGAGCGATGTGGGCTGTTATGGCAGTACATTCCACGAAACGCCGAACATCGATCATTTGGCTAAGGAAGGGATGCGGTTCGATAACGCCTACGCGACCTGTCATGTCTGTTCTCCTAGCAGGGCCAGCATTCTGACTGGAAAATATCCCGCACGAACCGATTTGACTGAATGGTTAGGTGGGCGCCCCGAACGGAACTTTGAGAAGCTCCATAGTGCCAAAAAACTAATGTCATTGCCTGACGAGGAAATCACCTTGGCAGAAACGTTGAAGCGACACGGATACGCTACTGCGAACTATGGAAAGGCGCATCTGCGCAAGGATCCCAAGACCTACGGATTCGATGAAGCCATTACCGGCTGGGTACGCTCCTATTACTATCCATTCTCAAAGCAATACGAGAAAACTCTTCCTGCTAAAAAAGGAGATTACTATACAGATAAACTTACTGATGCCGCACTCGATTTCATCGAACGAAACAAAGACCAACCATTTTTTGTGCATCTGGAACACTTTGCAGTTCACGATCCAATACAAGGCCGTAAGGATCTCGTTGAAAAATACCAAAAGAAACTTATCAGGATGCCAAAGCAAAAAGGGCCAGAATATATTCTGGAACCCAATCCGGATGATCCTGCAATTTCCAAGGACGAGCTTAAAAAGCTTGAAGAAAAGGACTCCTTGGAAATACACCAAGAAAAGCGTGTGTGGTGGGTGAAGCAAAAGCAGGATAACGTCGAGTTTGCCGGAATGCTCGAAGCCACAGATGAAAGTCTGGGAAGGATCCGGGCCAAGCTCGATGAACTCGGATTGGCTGAAACCACCATCGTTATCTTTACGGCCGACAACGGTGGAATGTCCGCTTCGAACCAGTATCGAGGGATCAATCACTCTAGAAAGCAGCTTAATAGTCGCTTCGCTTCATCCAATCTTCCCTTAAGAGGTGCCAAGGGTTGGAATTACGAAGGTGGTATACGAGTGCCCTTGGTCGTTCACTGGCCAGGTCAAACCAAGGCCAACACCATCTCCCACGCAGTGGTTACTGGAACCGATTACTACCCGACCCTACTGAAAATGCTCGGTCTGCCCCTTCTGCCCAATCAACATATGGATGGAAGAAGCTTCGTGCCGGCCCTTAAGGGTAAAACACATGACCGCGGAGCGATCTACTGGCACTTTCCTCATTATAGTAACCACGGATACCAGAGCCCAGGCGGGGCAATCCGCTTGGGTAACTATAAGCTACTCGAATACTTTGAAAACGGAACCGTTCAATTGTTTGATCTGCAAAACGATCTTGGCGAAAAGAACGATCTTTCCAAGTCGAAACCGAAAATGACAAAGAAGCTTTTGAAAATGCTGCGCGACTGGCGCAAGGAAGTAGATGCTAAAATGCCACGGGTGAAGACTGTCTCTAATAGCTTGCGCAACTAATTCCATTTCTCTTTAAAATGAAAAATAATACGAAAACCATCACATTCTTGCGATTGATCTTTGGCTTGGCATTTATTGTCTCAATTACCACAGGCCAATCAGCTGACCTGTCTCTAAAAAAAGCTCTGACATTTTATGCATCCTTTGACCATGGGACTGATGCTGAAATTGCTCGGGGTGACAAGCGCCTTTTCACACTCATCGATAAAAAACCCAAGCCTGGCAATCAAACCGAGGGAATGTCACGTTTGGTAAAGAGTAAAGGGCTTTCGGGCGATGCCCTATTATTCACTAAGCGTAATGCCAAATGGCTACTATACGATGGAGCCAAGAATTTTCATTTTACAGAAAAAAACTGGGCCGGCAGTGTATCATTTTGGATGAAAGTTGATCCGATCAATGGCCTCGATCCAGGTTATGTCGACCCGATTCAAATTACACCCAACACTTGGAACGATGCATCATTTTTCGTAGACTTCGCCAAGGATGGGAATCCACGGTCCTTTCGCCTCGGAGCATTCGCTGACAAGCCGGTTTGGAATCCAGAAAATAAGGATGTCCCGGAACCACAACGGCCTTTGGTCCCAGCCAGGTCCAATCCATTCAGCAGCGAAAAGTGGACACACGTTGCCTTCACCTGGGAGCGTTTTAACACCGGAAAAAAAGACGGTGTGGCAACACTTTATCTTAATGGGGAAAAAGAGGGCAGCATCACCGGTTGGAACCAGCAGTTTTCATGGGCTGCCAAACCACACCGTATCTTAATTGGTTTAAACTACATGGGTTTGTTTGATGAACTTGCATGCTTCAACAGAGCCCTCTCATCAAAGGAGATCAAGCGCATATTTGATCACCAAAAAAGCCTTAATGAATTAATAAAATAAATCATACCTCTTTATTTGAAGAGGTATCTAAATTGGATTGCGGCGATAATATCAGGGAGTTAAAGTGAGAGGTAATCAACTCTCCTAATCTAGAGGCAGTAACTCTACCTTGCGAAATTCGCAGGAATGACTCTCGCTCTGCAAAGAGATCGTTCCGCTTTCGAGCTTCGTTCCATCGTCTAAATGGGGATGTTGATACTCAAGAACTACTTTTCCTTCAACGATGTGTTTGAAGCTTTTTGATCCATCCACAATCACCTCTGCAGTCACCCACTGGTCACCGTGGTAAGTTTTTGATTTGGAATTTATGCAATGCCTTTTGAGCGGCTTCTCATTCATAATAACGTCCGTCCCGGGCGTGCAAAGGTTAAGAGTTGTGCGTTTCCCCTCACCTTTACCACCGAGCAATTGTACCTCGATCGAATTTGGGAAATCTTGATCGACCTTCATCGTTTTGGGATCTTGCCCGTGTAGCATAAGGCCACTGTTACGATACGCCCATCCAGGACCGCCCTTTAACTGTTCCCCTAGGAACCGATATTCCACACGAAGGCGATAACTAGAGTACGGAGTCTTGTAAAAGAGGTGTCCAAAGGTCTGATTAAACTCGTCGTATTTTTTGTAATTGACCTTGATGACCCCGTCAGCGACCAAGAACGTGTTGCGCTTGTCTTCTCCAAGCTTTTCGTAGCGAATCTTGGGCGTCCAACCAGTCAGGTCCTTGCCATTGAAGAGCTGAATCCACTTCTCATTTTTGTCATCTTCGAGAAGCGCACTTTTCTTCTTCTCATCAGCTAAGGTGGTAAGTGAAAAGGCTATTACTAAGGTTGCTGAGAAGATAAATATGAGTGAGAATAATTTCATCTTTAAAACTTAGAAGTAGCCCAATTTTAATACAAGCTATTTGCAAAAACTTCCTATATATGTTGAAACCAATATTAAAAATTATTTCGCAATGCACACTTGTGCTAATTTGTTCGTGTTCCCTAATCGCAGAAAATGACCGTACAAATAAGCCCCTATTCCGTTTCGGCGCCGTTGCGGACTGCCAATACTGCAACCAAACAAGCGGAGTTAGGAAGTATAACCTTTCACCGCAAAAACTCCGTGATTGTGTCGAGCACTACAACAAGCTGGACTTGGCTTTCGTGATTCATCTTGGTGATTTCATTGACCGAGACTTTAAGAGCTTCGCTACAGTCACGCCCATCTACAACCGTCTTAAATCGCCTCACTATCATGTATTGGGAAATCATGATTTTTCCGTGACTGACGATAAGAAAGCATTGGTACCAGCTCAACTCGGCCTCAAGGAACGCTATTATGATTTTACTCACAACGGATGGCGTTTTCTGGCACTGGACGGAAATGATGTGAGCCTCCATGCCTATCCGAAGAACGATCCGCGAACTAAGGCCGCTGCTATCTTTCACCGTAACCTCAAACCCGGTACTCCGAACTGGAATGGAGCCGTTGGAAAAGGACAACTAAAATGGATAAAAGACAAACTTGAATCAGCCACAAAGAACCATGAAAAAGTAATTCTATTTTGCCACTTCCCAATTTATCCAGCAAACGTTCATAATCTTTGGAATGCTGATGCACTCACAAAATTACTGAGTAAATATCCCTGTGTCGTAGCCTATATAAATGGACACAACCATGAGGGCAACTACGGAACCAAGGACAAGATTCACTATCTAACCCTCAAGGGCATGGTCAACACTACTGAAAATGCCTACTCAATAATAGAGGTTCATAAGGACCAGCTATTACTCAAAGGTGTAGGGCGGCAGGAGGACCGGGAAATGCATTTACCGGCTAACAAGTTGCCTGACAAATAACTGTAGTTTAATCACAAATAAGCTGAAGGATAGTTGGGGGATAAATGCGATATTTATTAACATTTTTGTTTTGCTTCAACTTGCCTCTTTTGGCTTTGGACAAAGCAGTTTCATCCAAGCCCATAATGGTTCATTATATGCCATGGTACGCCTCCAAATCTGTTAGCGGTCAATGGGGATGGCACTGGACCATGGACCATTTCAAGCCCGACAATCTGGGATCCAAAGGTAAGCGCGAACTCGCATCGCATTACAGACCATTGATCGGAGCCTATGACTCTAATGACCCGGATTTACTAGAGTGCCAGGTACTCCTTATGAAGTTTGCGGGTATCAATGGAGTCATTATTGACTGGTATGGTACTGAGAATTTCCGAGACTACGCGACCATTCATCGAAATTCACTGAGCTTAATTAAATACATTAAGAAAGCCGGACTAAATTTCGCCATTTGTTATGAAGACCAGTCCGTCAAACATATGATCAATGGAGGCAAAATTAAAAAAGCTCAGGAATTAGCTTATGCTAAAAAAGAATTCCAATGGATGGAACAAAACTTTTTTGCTGATCCAGCCTACATGAAAATCAAAGAAAAACCGATCTTGCTCATATTTGGACCACAACATTTCAAAAAGGATCAGTGGGCTCATATCCTCAGCGGCCTCTCAAATAAACCACAACTATTCACGCTCCCTCATTTAAAAGATCAAATCAATAACGCAGGTACATTCGGCTGGCCCCCTGTACATGGCGGTAAAAATATAAGCCCAAAAGTATGGCAGCAATACCTACAAAGTCTCTATACAAAGGATGAACAAAATGAATCGACTATCGCTTCTGTGTTCCCTCAGTTTCATGATATCTACCAGCAAGCAGGCGTACACAAAAGCTATGGGTACCTCGGCTCCCAGAAAGGGAAGACTTTCGATCAGACCCTCGAAGTGGCATTAAAAAGTAATTCTGAATTAATTCAGATCGCTACCTGGAATGACTATGGAGAAGGAACGATGATTGAACCAACTAAAGAGTTTACCTACCGTTACCTAGAAAGACTCCAGAGCCTATTCCTAAACAATAAAAAAATTTCTTACACCCCAAGTGATCTACGATTACCTATTAATTTGTATCAACTTCGCAAACATTATGAGGGCAATAAGGAAATTACGCCACAACTGAACCGAGCATCAAAATTGCTCTTCGAGTCCAAAGTCCAAGGAGCCAACAAAATATTGCTAAGATATATTCCTGCTCTATCACAAAAGTAATTAAAGGCTTTGATCAATATTATACTTTGTGTTACAAAGTATAAATGCTGCCCCTTTTACTGAGAAAATGTATTCTCGTCACGGGGATTGTATTTTTAGTCTTACTTCTCCTCACTTTTGCGCTGGAAGACAAAGCCATATTTATTTGGGACATCATTATGAATTCGTGGTTTCCGATATGCAAAGTTTTGACTCCAATAGAGTGGCAAACTAAAGGTAATATTCTTCTCGGGCTAATGTGGTTCGTTTCCGGTTTAGCAGTTTATTCAATGGCGGTTGGCACGATTTTTATTTTTATTTCAGGCCTTACAAAAAAGATTTTTGCTAAATAGCGCTACATCACGATCCTAAGAAATTTTCTATTAAATCAGGATAAATTGATCTCTTTTAACGTGGTTCATATTTAGGGTTTTATGAAAAAATACAGAATTTTTAGTAAGAACCCTCATTATGGGTATATTTGTTAGCTAGATTCTATTAATTTTGAAATATGATGAAAATGGAAAGACGACGATTTTTAAAGGGTGCAGGAGTTGCAATTGCATTACCGATGATGGAATCCCTGATGCCAAAAGCAAAAGGAGCCGTTAACAAAAAGCCGGTCAGAAGATTTGTTTGTATTTCTAACAATTATGGAGTCTACCAGAAGGCTTTCTTTCCGGACCCAAAGCAGGCAGGAAAAAACTATGACATTCCTGAAACACTAAAACCCCTAGAAAAACACCGCAAAGACTTCACAACCTTTTCCAATCTGGACCACGGCTTCACGGGTGGCCATCAGGGAGTGCCTGTCTTCCTTAGCGGAGTGCGTCCAGTACTTGCTCATAATTATGAGGAAGGAAATATTAGTCTGGACCAGAAACTTGCTGAATATCATGGCGCTGCCACACGGTTCCCCTCAATGACTCTCGGAGTCAGGGAGCGTAACCTGTTAAGCTTTACCCGCACAGGCGTTCAAGTGCCCAATGTCAGCATGCAACAAGCGTACCGCGCCATGTTCTTTGAGGACAGTGCCGAAAAGAAAATTTCACAGGCAGAGCGATTCAAGCGGCACAATAGTATTCTCGACGTCGTCATGGGCCAAGCCAAGTCATTGAACAAAGAACTCGGTAAACAGGATCAGGAAAAGCTCGAGGAATATCTTGGCTCCGTGCGTAGCCTTGAGAAAAAAATCTCCCAACAAGAACCTTGGCTAGAGAAGCCAAAGCCCAAGACAGATGTGGCTGAGCCTAAGCCCGGGAACGGAACCGCAGAACAACTCAAAGCCATGATTGAAATTATTGCTTTGGCGCTTCAGACTGACTCAACTAGGGCAATTACATGCGCTAGTGGATTTGCCAACGGCGACTTCGGGCTCAATGGCGGTTACCATGGTTTCTCGCATCATGGAGAACGGGACGAGCCAGTAGCAGCATTGAAAAAAATCGAGGGATTCCAAATCTCCATGATGGCCTACCTAATCGACCTATTAAAGAAACAGGAGGACCCTATAAATGGAGGCACCCTATTTGATAACACTTCAATCCTTTACGGATGCGGTATGGCAGCTGGAACTCACCAGACAAAGAATCTTCCTCTCGTCTTGGCTGGTGGCGGCTTCAAACATGGGGAGCATAAAGTCTACCCGATGCCAGATCCGGAACGAATCCCTGCTGCGAATTTATTACTTTCAATACTTCAACAAAGCGGCCTAGAAATAGACCGTTTCGGCTCAAGTACTGGTTCACTGACCGGTCTTGAGTGGTCATGAGGCAGGAAAGGATTGAGAACTGTTAATAACGCAGAAAGAGCGGCAAAATTGCTTACCATGATTCTTTCATTAAAGCGCATACTGCCAATCATCGTCCTTACGCTTTGTTTGCAAGCCCGAGCGGACGAATCCCTAAAGAGCCTTGTTCCCTTTTTAAGTCAGCATTGCTTTGACTGTCATGGGGCAGAAAAACAGAAAGGTGATATCCGACTCGACACGCTAGGTAAGGACCTTACAAAGCATGAGAATCTGGAAATCTGGCAGGGTGTCCTTGACCAGCTCAATCTCGGGGAAATGCCACCCAAAAAACAGCCACAGCCTTCCCGTGCCGAGGTTAAGCCCATAGTCGAAACCTTGAGTAAGTCTCTTAAATTGGCCTATGAAAAAGCTCGCAGCACTGGCGGGCAAACCGTTCTCCGTCGGCTGAACCGACAGGAATTACGCAACACATTTCGAGACCTTCTTTATCTTAACGGAGCAGAATACCGTCCCGGTGCTGCAGGGTCCAGACTAGTGGATAACAATGGTAACGGAAGTGTAGAGCGCACTGGAAATGATCCCTTGCGTTTCTTCCCAGAAGACGAAGAAGAGGACGGCTTCTTCAACATTGGAGACAAGCTTGTCATGTCTGATTTTTATCTGAAGCTGGTCCTCGGTGCTGTAGAAGAGGTGTTAACACAAGCCACTCGCCTTGAAGCCAAACCTAAAATTGAGACCCGCAAATTTGCAGGACATTTAATTAAAGATAAAGGAGGGCATATAATTGAATCGGTATCTCGCACATTAAATCCCAACTATGACATGATGGCCACTGGCTATGAACGATTTGGGCGACTCGCTCCAACGGAGGTCAGGGGTGGAATCGGTGTTGCAGGTCGGTACCGAATTAGCATCGTGGCTTCTGCTCATAATCAGGCTCACCCCTGGGGCGAACTGTTCAAGCTCGAAGAAAAGGACCCTTATCAGCTTTGCCTGAACATTGCCAATACCAAGAATGGTGGCATTGCCGGACCGACCTCTACTCCTATCAATCTTTGGTCAGTTCCAAGTGACGGTAAAAAGCACACATTCACTCATGAGGTCTGGATGGACAAGACATGGACACCTTGGATCGGATGGGAAAACGGACCATGGGATCGAGCATTCCGCGCAGAAGTCATTGTGGAGAAAACTATGCCAGATGAATTCAGTCCACGCCCTGATAAAAAGGTCAACAAGGAAGCACACGATAAATGGCCAATAAAAATGGCTGAAAAACTATTTAAAAATGGATATCAGGGCCCACACATTCGTATCCATAGCCTGATCCTAGAACCTATAATGGATACTTGGCCACCCAAGAGTCATGCTGCCCTTTATGGGAGCGGATCAGGAAAAGAAGATGAGATACGTAAACTCATGACCAATTTTGCATCACGAGCATTTCGTCAACCTGTGAATCGGAAAATGGTCGAGCCCTACGTGCAAATGGTACTAAAACAGCAAGTTGAACCTGTCGTCACATTACCGGGCGGTATCAAAGATCTAAGATACAGTGTATATAAAGGACTGTGGGAAAAGCTGCCTGATTTTAACACTCTAAAACCAGTCGCAGAAGGAACACTACCGAAGGGTCTGATGGACTTGAAGGTTTCCAAGATGAAGGAACAATTCGGGATGGTATTCATGGGTAAGTTGATTGTGCCAAAGGCCGGGGACTACATCTTCGAAATCGCCTCAGATGATGGCGCGCGGATCCTAATCGACGGGAAAAAAGCCATTGAGCATGACGGATTGCATGGGGCACAATTAAAAAAAGGTAACCTCAATCTTGGTCCTGGTGAACATGTTATCCGCGTCGAATACTTTGGCTATGGCCAGCCCAACAGCTTCCGTGCCGGATGGGGCGGCCCCGGGATGGCTCACGCCAAACTCTCAGTAGAAGGACTTCATGACAATTCCAAGAACCAAAAGAAAGCTAATGAAATTCCCCTACTGATCCGAGCGATGCAAGACGGCTATGCGGCCATGCTTTGCTCTCCACATTTTCTTTATCTTGGAGAAAAACCAGGTCGTCTCGATGAGTTTGGCATTGCAAACCGGATGAGTTACTTCTTGTGGTCCTCGATGCCGGATGAAATCCTTTTTGGGCTGGCGCGCGACGGCAAGCTAAGCAATCCAGCCATACGCAGGCAGCAAGTCGACCGCATGCTAAAAGACAATAAGGCCCAGTCCTTCATTCGTCATTTCCCTTCATCATGGCTTCGACTCGACAAACTCGGCGACATGCCTCCTTCGGGCGGAGACTTCCAATTTTATAAAAACCTAAAAGTTGAGCCTATGCTCGCAAGGCAAGTCACGATGTATTTCGAGGAAATTCTCAAGGCTAATGGTAAAATCGAAGAATTCATCAACTCTGATTACACCTACATGAATCAGACCCTTGCCAAGTGGATTTACAGGCGAGAAGGAATCCGAGGCGAACGCTTACGTAAAGTATCATTAAATGATCCAAAGCGTGGCGGAATTTTCACTCAGCCGGGGATCATGACCGCAACAGCCAACGGAGTCGAAACCTCGCCAGTAATTCGTGGAGTCTGGGTACTGGAAAATGTGTTAGGTACTCCACCCTCTCCCCCACCTCCTGATGTAGAGCCTTTGCCAACTAATACCCGAGAAGCTACCAGTGTAAGGCAGCTATTAAAATTACATCGAAAAAATGAAGCCTGCTACAGCTGTCACATCAAAATCGACCCTATGGGGTTTGCGTTCGAAAACTTCGACGTTGTCGGACGTTGGCGCGACAAGTACAAGCGGGCCCGGGATCCGATCGACACCTCTGCCACTATGGCCAATGGCAGGGAGGTTGCCAATATCATTGAATTCAAGAAAATGCTGATCGAACGTAAGGACCTCGTCGCCCGTTGTCTGACTAACAAAATGCTTACCTATGCAACAGGACGTGAGCTCGAAGCGGCCGATCGTGGAGAGGTTGACTTCATCATGAAACGGTTGGCTCAAAAAGAAAATCGACTCCGCGATCTAGTGAAGCTTGTAGTAGAGAGTAAGATATTTTTAAACAAGTAATATCTCTTCCAAGGTCATGGTTATCGATTCATGAAATATTTAATTTTATCATTAATGGGGATGCTTTTTCCCTTCTCTCAAACCAAAGCTCAGACTCCAAGACTAGAAGTTTCACCGATCCCAAAAGGAAAACTTATGGCTTTTGCCCCTGCCTTTTCAAAATACATCAACGTGTTCGGGGTCCACGTCTTTGCCACCAAACGGACCCCTGACTCAAAGATCCTCCATGCCGCTACAGTACTTGCAGAATATCTAGACAATGACGAGGATGGAAAACCAGACAATCTACGAGTCGTTGATGCTTTGAGTTCCAGGGATGCCTATCTGGAAATCTTCGCAAACGAAAGCGAACTGGAAAGAGTACACGACAGGGGAAAGCATTTCGAGGAAGGTTTTCACTATGGAATCTCACAGTTTGTTAAAGAAACAAATCCCGAGAATGGTAGATTCGATGCTACTCTTGAAGAGGTCTTCCACCTGATCACTCACCATGGATACGGAAACGCCTATCCAAGAATCTTTGGCCCACGCTCAGGGACGCAGATTGCAAAGTGTTTGGATTTAGCCCGTAAAGGACACTTCGTTGAAGTGCCAGAATCGTATCCGAAAGGGGCCTGGTTCACTTACGATGACGAGAGTTGCGAGTACGGCTGCATGGTTACGGAATATATCTATTGGGCAATGACTTCTATACTTGGCGCACAAAAATCACTTCATAGGCAGCGTGAAATTAAACACGAGTGGCGACTTCCAACTCGTGAACTTGTTAGAAAGGGAGACCCTGCCGTTTTTAAATTATTGAGTGATTCCAAGTATCAATTTCCAAAGGTTCTTCCTGATGGAAAATATCAGTTAAAAGTATCAGATTAGATTTGTTGAACTAATTATTAAATTCCAATCACCAAGTTATCAATGAGCTGACTAGTGTCTTCTAATGACTTGTCGCTACCTTCTCGAGTGGCCCATCCAGAAAATCCTATCTCATGTAAAGCAACGCGGACCTTTTCCCAGTCAACGTCACCCTCGCCGAGCCTGCAGAACCCATTCTTCTTTCCCCAGTCCTTCACATCAAGCTTGACGGTGCGGTTACCAAGGGTCCTAATCCACTCCTCAGCAGGAGCAAATTTTTGCATGTTGCCGATGTCAAAATATGCACCGACCCAGGGGCTGTTGAATTCATCAATATAGTCCCGAAACTTTTCAGGACTCTCACAAAAACCGTTCCAAACAGTCTCGATCAAAACTCTTACCCCAAGCCTCGAAGCTAGGGGAATAACGGCCCGCACTTGCTCAATTGAACGTTCCCAAACATGATCATGAGTTTCGTTAGCTCCTCCTACCTTTCCTGGCACAAGCAATACAGAGGAGCCTCCAAGTAAATGAGTATTCATAAGAGCATTTTCGAGGTTCTTCCTCCCCTTGAGTCGGACTTCCGGATTTGGGTCACTTAAGCGGACTGACCAATGGCCACCATTTACTAGCCCATGCACACGGATCCCAGTCTTTTTAGCCGCTGCCCTGTAAGCCTCAGCTTCTCCCGCATTACCACTTTCAACACCATCGTACCCAAGCCCTTTGAGCCGCAAAAAGAAAGCTTCAACTGATTCCCCCCTTTTTTTGCCACCCTTTAATGCCTTATATATTTGACCCTTGAAATTGGGATTTTTATTTGAATCTTGCGAGCCGGAAACAACTAACGGAACAGAAGTTAAGGGAATTGCAGAACATTTAAGAAAGGATCGACGGTTCATATAATTAAGTATGTTTTGTTTAGTGAAAGAATATTAGTCAAAAATGCATTAATAATACAAGTAGGAGCTTCTCTATCAGAGGATTTCCCTTGCCCATGGGCTTAGAAAATAGAAAATTGGTCAGATATTCACTGCTACTGACTAAACTTTGATGTTCGAATCATTCTATCCAAAAAACAATAATCCTCTCATGATCAGGCATTGGCTAATTTTATTGTTGATAGCAAACCTAAGTTTACGAAGCGCCGCTGAAGAAAAGGCTAATTTAGACTGGTGGTCCCTCCAACAAGTTAAAAGACCAGAGGTTCCTGAAGTTCAAAACAAGAAGTGGGTTCGTAATCCAATTGATAATTTTGTTCTCGCAAAACTTGAAGAGAAAGGACTCAGCCCTGCTCCCGAAGCTAACACAAGGTCACTGACTCGCAGATTGTATTTTGACCTTATAGGATTACCTCCGACCTCAGGTGCATTACCCGAGATTGACGAACTCCTTACGAGTCCACATTACGGTGAAAGATGGGCAAGGCACTGGTTAGATGTAGCACGTTATGGAGAAAGTAATGGATTCGAATACGATCAGCTCAGACCTAATGCCTGGGCTTATAGGGACTGGGTCATTGATGCGCTAAACCAAGACATGCCTTATGACAGGTTCGCCCGACTCCAAATTGCAGGTGACGTTATCGAGCCTAATAACCCAGATGCCATCATTGCTACGGGCTTTCTTGTCTGCGGTGCGTTCGATGGACTCAAGCCTTCCGGGGACAAGCAAAGGAAAATCATGCGGCAGGACGAAATGGAAGATTTAGTGGGAACCGTGAGCCAAACATTTCTTGGACTCACTGTCCATTGTGCACGATGCCATGACCACAAATTTGACCCAATCCTGCAAAAAGAATATTATCAGATGGCATCTGCTCTCGGAGGCGTGCACAGAGGTGATCGTGATGTTCCCGCTTCTGGAAATCCAACTACCTTAAAACAAAAGAGAGAATTATTGAAAAACAGGCTCGAGAACGGTGACAAAAAAATACGTGAGCTAATTCTCAAGGAAAGTAGGGGTGCTAGCAGAAATAATGGAGGCCCTCAGCCCATAGCAAGGTGGACCTTTGATAAGGATCTAAAGGATCAGATTGGAAGCCTTCATGGGAAAGCACTGAATAGTGCTAGGATCAATGATGGTGCTCTTGAGCTAGATGGACAGTCCGGCTACGTAATGACTGCACCAATTAATCGTGACCTTAGTGAAAAGACTCTCGAGTCATGGATAAAACTAAATAATCTCGATCAGCGCGGCGGGGCGGCAATGAGCGTGCAAAGCATTGATGGTAGGACATTTGATGCCATCGTTTTTGGAGAACGTGAACCGAAGCGTTGGATGTCAGGCAGTGAAGGCTACTCAAGGACTCAAAGCTTTGGGGGCGAAGAAGAAAATAAGGCAAAGGATGAATTCACACACATCGCCATCGTTTACAAAGCTGATGGTCATATCACCACCTACAGAAATGGAAAACCGTATGGAAAGTCCTATAAGACTGGATCAATGAGTTTTCTCTCTGGAAATTCTCAGGTTCTCTTTGGAATGCGACACGGAACAAAAGCAGGGAATAATTTAATGCTAAGCGGCAAAATTGACAGGGCACAACTCTATGACAAAGCACTTACTGCAGAGGAAATTGCAATTTCCGCTAATGGAGATTTTGTCTCTGAAGCCGAACTGGTCGCCAAACTTAGGCCAGAACAAAAAATTGTTAGGGAGCGTTGGAAAACTGAAATTGCGCGAATTGATAAAGAGCTCAGTAAAATGAAAAAGAGGAAAGTCTATGCGGTCAGACCATCAAAGGCTCCAGTAACACATCTGCTAGTGAGGGGAAGTCCCTTCGAATTGGGAGAAGAGGTTTCGGCCGGTGGTGTACGGTCCGTTACAGGATCAATGCCTGCAAGTTTCGGGCTAGGGCCGGACGCCCCAGATGCAGATCGGCGTAAAAAATTAGCAACATGGGTAACTGCTTCCGATAACCCACTATTTGCCAGAGTCATTGTAAACCGTATCTGGCATTATAACTTTGGTAAGGGCCTCATTCAAACAACCAATGATCTTGGTTTTAATGGTGGAACCCCCTCGCACCCTAAACTACTTGATTGGTTAGCTGCTGAACTTAAAGAGAGAAAATGGAGCCTAAAGGCTATGCATAAATTAATATGTGATTCCGCCACTTATCGTCAATCTTCACAAGAAAATACTAAAGCCTTGGCAAAAGATTCGGACAACGTATTGCTCTGGAAACGATCAATCTCAAGGCTAGAGGCTGAACTTATTCGTGACTCGATCCTCACTGTGTCAGGACAATTAAATAAAAAAATGGGTGGGCCAGGTTATCGAGACTTTAAGATGTACAATCACAAAGGCTCATGGGTATATGATTCCACAGATCCTGAAGGCACTGAATTTAATCGCCGTAGCATTTACAGAACATGGGCAAGAGGCAACGTTCATCCCCTCCTCGCACCACTGGACTGTCCCGATCCATCAGCCTCGGCCCCTGTTAGAAGCACTACAACAACTCCACTCGGCGCCTTGTCTATGATGAACACTTCGTTCGTTCTTCGCATGTCACGCAAATTTGCTGATAGACTAAAGGCTGAAGCAGGAAACGATATCAATGCTCAAGTCAAACGAGGATTTGAGCTCGCCTTCATGCGAAGTCCAAAGGAAGAGGAAAAGATAATTATTGAGGATTTTGTCAAAAAGAACGGTCTTTCCGCTCTTTGCAGAGTCCTACTTAATTCCAATGAATTTATTTATTTGAACTAGCCGATGCAAATTAATACCGACATCAAGCGCCGAGACTTTCTGGACTGGACTACTCATGGTCTAGGAG